>JAKAHX010000294.1 GCA_021814735.1 Chloroflexota bacterium
CACACGCTCCTGCCGGTGATCGGCGTGCCGATCGCGACGCAGGTGGCAGGCGGCCTCGACTCGCTCCTGTCGACGGTGCAGATGCCGCGCGGCGTGCCGGTGGCGACCGTCTCGGTCGGCGGCGCGGAGAACGCGGCGCTCCTCGCGGCCGAGATCCTGGGCCTCTCGGACGACGTGGTGCAGGCCCGGCTGGCCGCCTACCGCGAGCGGCAGGCCCGGGCGATCCTCGACGACGAGACGAACCGCGGCGCCTGACGGTCTGCGCCCTCTGGCCGCCGATGCGGCGCCGCGCCCGGCATCGAGGGCGCGCGTCTCCCGTCGCGAAGGCGGCGCGTCCTCCGAGGTGGAGGCGGCGCACCTCCCGCCGCGTGGAACGGGCGAGGTTCCGTCGCGATGGCGGCGCTCACCTCCGGCCGCGTCGGGCGGCAGCGTCGGCGCCCTCGGAAGCGGGCAGGGCCCTGTCGAGGGCCGGGTGGCACTCGTTCAGCGGCGTACACTCGAAGCGTGCCGCATGAGTGCCGGGCGCCTGACATGCCGGAGCTGAACTGCCAGGTGGTGCTGCCCGCATGAACGCCGATGAACTCCCGACCGATGTCGGTCGGACACAGGCGTCGCACGGCGGGGTTCCCGACTGGCTGGCCGCGACCCTGAACTACTGCTCGCGTTGCGGCGCCGCGCTGCGCTTCGGGCGGATCGAGGGCGAGGACCGCGAGCGCCTGGCCTGCGAGTCGTGCGGGTACATCGCCTACGTCAACCCGCGCCTGGTGGTGACCACGCTTCCCATCACCGAGCGCGGAGAAGTGATCCTCCTGCGCCGGGGCTTCGAGCCGGGACGCGGTCTCTGGGCACAGCCAGGCGGGTTCCTCGAGATCGACGAGACGGTGAACGAGGGCGCGGTGCGCGAGACGCTCGAGGAGATCGGACTGGTCGTGGAGCCCGGCGAGGTCGTGGGGGTCTACTCGCGGGTCGAGGCGGCCGTGGTCGTGCTCGCGTTCGAGGCCCGGATCGTGGGCGGACAGCCGCGGACGAGCCCGGAGGCGCTCGAGGTCCGGGCGTTCCGTCCCGAGGCGATCCCCTGGCACGACATCGCCTTCCGCACCACCACCTGGGCGCTCCGCGACTGGCTCAGGTTGCGCCACCCGGATCTCTACCCGCTGGGTGAGCGGACGCTCGAGGAACCGCCGGAGGAGCCGGGCGCCGAGTCTTGACCGAGGGGCTGGCGCGCCGGGCGGAAGAGGCCGGCATGCCGGGCAGGCCCCTCAATCCGTCGACGGTCGGCGCACGAACCTGGGGCGACCGGATCTCGGACGCGCCGCACCGCGCATCCCGACGCCGGTCCGGACCATGCCCACCCGAGGATCGACGTGACGCTCCACCGCCTCCACACCCGCCTGCGCATCGAACGGCCCCTGGCCGACGTCTTCGCCTTCTTCGAGCAGCCCGCCAACCTGGACCGCATCACCCCGCCCTGGATGGGGATGCGGATCCTGAGCGCGGATCGTGAGATGCGCGAGGGGCTCGAGATCGACTACGCGATCACCCCGTTCCCGCTGGTGCCCGCCCGCTGGCGCTCCCGGATCACCCTCTACGACCCGCCCAACGCGTTCGTCGACGTGCAGCTGCGCGGCCCGTACGCCCGCTGGGAGCATCGCCACACCTTCCATGCCGATGGCGACGCGACCATCGTCGAGGACGACGTAACGTACGCAGTACCGTTCGGGCGGCTGGGCGACCTGGTCGAGCCCTGGCTCGTCCGACCGAGGCTCCGCGCCATCTTCGACTACCGCACCGCGGCCATCGGCCGGCTGCTGCCGGGCCCGACGGTGGACAGGGAGGATGCCATGACGGTCGCAGTCGCCGGAGGCACCGGGTTCGTGGGGGGCGCGATCGCGCGCGAGCTGCTGCGGCGGGGCGAGCGCGTCGTGGTCCTGACGCATCGACCCGAGCGTGCGAGGGCCGCCCTGCCCGACGCGGTGGAGATCCGCCGGGCCGACGTGAACGGCGATCCGGCCGCGCTCGACGCGGCACTCGCCGGCGTGGACGCCCTGGTGATCGCGCTGGCGTTCCCGAACGCCCCGATGGAGGACCCCGCGCGCGGCTGGACCTACGAGCACGTCGATGGGGACGGGACGACGGCGCTGGCGGGCGCCGCCAGGCGGGCCGGGGTCCGGCGCATCGTCTACATCTCCGGCGCGGGCGCCGACGAGCACGCCGAGCGCCAGTGGTTCCGGGCCAAGGCGCGCGCCGAGCAGGCCGTTCGCGGCACGGGGATCACCCACACGATCATCCGGCCCACCTGGATCTACGGTCCCGGCGACGTCTCGCTCAACCGCTTCCTGGCGTTCGCCCGGACGCTGCCCTTCGTGCCGCTCACGGGGTCCGGGCGACAGCTCCTGGCCCCGGTCTTCATCGACGACGTGGCGCGCCTGGCGGCCGACGCGTTGACGGACGACGCCGCGGCGGATCGGACGTTCGAGATCGGCGGGCCACAGACGCTGACCATGCGCCAGATCGTGGCCACGGCTCTCCGCGTTGCCGGCAGGCGGCGGCCGATCCTGCCCGCGCCGCCGGCGGCCCTGCGCCTGGCGGCGCGCGTCCTGCAGCACCTGCCGGGACGCGTGCTGACGCCGGACGGGGTCGACTTCGTCAACCAGCCGGCGGTCGTGGACGTCGGCCCGCTCCTGGCCGCCATGCCGCGGCGCCTGACCCCGCTCGAGGAGGGGCTGGCCACGTACCTGGCGCCGGGAGGGTCGGAGGCACGGCCGACCATCAGTTAGGGATTGCCCCGGCCGCGCGGGCCTGAGGCCGTGGCCCGCACCCCCGTCGCGATCGCCTGGTTCCGCCGAGACCTGCGCCTCGACGACAACGCGGCGCTGCTGGCGGCGCTCGCTGCCGCCACGCCCGCGGGGCAGGTGGTGCCGCTGTTCGTCCGGGACCCGGCGATCCTCGCGTCGGGGCAGGTGGGACGGCATCGGGGCGAGCGCCTCGACGCCGCGATCGCCGCGCTCGACCTCGAGCTGCGCGCACGGGGCGGTCGGCTCGTGATCCGGACGGGGCCTCCCGACGAGGCACTGCCGGCGCTGGTACGGGAGACGGGCGCGCGCGAGGTGCATGCCAGCCGCGACTGCACGCCGTACGCGCGCAGGCGGGACCGAGCGGTGGCCGCGGCGCTGGGCCCCGGGGTGCCGCTCCGGCTCCACGCCGGGACCCTGCTGGTCGAGCCGGAGGCCATCGTGGAACGGCGTGTCTTCACGCCGTTCCACCGGGCCTGGCTGGCGGCGCTCGGGCGGCCGTGGGGCCCCGCGGACCAGGCAGGGCGCGTGCTGCCTGGCGACCCGGTCGGCCGGGCCGCACCCACCGG
>JAKAHX010000295.1 GCA_021814735.1 Chloroflexota bacterium
CCGTCGCCGACGGCCTCCCCGGGCGCGCCAGCGGCGACGAAGCGACCCTCTGCAACGCCGCGTGCCACGGCCAGCCCCCGCCCGTCGGCCCGCACGGGCACCGCCCCGCGGACGCCGCGACCCTCCCCCACGCCCACCGCGGCGCCGGCGGCGAGCACCGGCGCCAACCCCGGCGCCTCGGCCACCGCGGGGTCCAGCCCGTCGCCGTCAGGTCAGCCCACCCCAGCCCAGCAGGCGCAGGCCCGGGCCGCGGCGGAGCAGGCGCTCGCGGCGCTCCAGGCAGGCGCCCCCTTCGCCCAGGTCGCCCGGACGTACTCCACCGACCCGAGCGCGACGAGCGGCGGGGACTACGGGTACGTCTCGGCCAGCGACACCGTTGACCAGGCGTGGATCCGCGCGCTCTTCTCGCTGCCCGTCGGCGGGACCACGAGTGTCGTCGAGGGCGCGGACGGCGTCTACCGGATCGGGCGGGTCGTCAGCATCGTGCCGGCGCACGCCGACCCCAACTTCGCGCAGACGATCCAGCGCGCGGGCGTGTCGCTCGCCGCGTACCGGGCCTGGGTTCGCGGCGACCTGTACCGCCAGAAGCTCGCGACGAGGATCCTGGCGCAGGCCACCAGCGGCAACGTCCAGCAGGTCCATGCCTGGGAGATCCGCATCGCCGTCCCGGCGGCCGTGCCAGCGGCGGGGTCGCCAGCGGGATCGGCGGCCCCCGTCCCGGCCGGCGGATCCTCGCTGCCGTCGGGAGCGACCGGAGGACCCTCGGCCGCACCGGTCCCGGGCGCATCGGTCCAGCTGCCCGCGGTCCCCGCTGCGTCGGTACCAGCCGAACTCATCAAGCCGACCGCGACGCCGATCCCCGGAGGTTCCCCGAGCGCGCGTGCCTCGACGGGCGGCGCTCCATCCGTAGGCGCCACGCCGGTCGCCGGCGCATCGTCGGCCCCGGGAGGTTCCCCGGCCGCCTCCGGGTCCCCCGCGGCGGCGTTCGCCCCGCAACCGTCCGCCGTCCGCCTGCGCGCCATCCAGCAGGCCCTCGCGCAGCCGGGCGCGAGCTTCGCGGCGATCGCGCGGGTGGACTCCGACGCGCCCGACGCGAATGCCGGCGGTGACATGGGCTGGATCGCGCCGTACCAGGTGGATCCGGCCGTCGAGCAGGTCCTCCTCGCCCTCAAGGTCGGCCAGGTGAGCCAGCCCGTCACGCGGCCGGACGGGGTCTACCTCTACATGGTCAGCGAGCGCGCGCTGCGGCCGGTCGATGCCGCCCAGCAGGCCGTGCTCGCCTCGACGGCGTTCACGTACTGGTACCGGCAACAGGTCGCGGCGGCGACCATCTGGCGCTCGCCGGGCCTGCCGGCTGCGTCGAGTGCGGCGGACGAAGGGAGCGCGGGATGATCGACGAGCTGCTCGCCGAGGCAGCGGCACGCCACGGGTTGCGCCTCTCGGAGGGCCTCCAGGTGGTGGGCCTGGCCGCGCTCCCGCGCCGGGCGTTCGACCCGTCCTGGCCGCTGCTCCTGCTCCCCGCCGCGGCGCTCGGGGACGATGGCTCCCGCGCGCCGCGGAACGGCGCCGACTCCGACGCCGACGAGCCGTTCGAGCCGAGGGTGCTGCCGGGCCGCGGGAGCCATGGGTCGTCCCCGGTGGAGATTCTCGCGGCGCTCTATCCGGCCACGCACCCGGTGCTGGGCCTGGCGGGCGCTCCCGACGCGACCGTGGCGACGATCGATGCGGCAGCGCTTGCGTCGGCGCCCCACCTTCTGCCCGCCACGGATCCCCTCGGCAACCTCGCGAGCCCGCACGGCCTGCCCTGGATCGCCGCACGGCTGCGCGCCCCCGGCGGCTGCCCCTGGGACCGCGAGCAGGACCACCGGACGCTCCGGCCGTTCGTCCTCGAGGAGGCGTACGAGGTGCACGAGGCGCTGGAGCACGGCGCCACGCCCGACCTGGCGGAGGAGCTCGGGGACCTGCTCCTGCAGATCGTGCTGCACGCGCAGATCGCGTCCGAGGAGGGGCTCTTCGACCTGACCGATGTCTACCGGCACATCGCCGGCAAGATCGTCCGGCGGCACCCGCACGTCTTCGGGGACGCGCAGGCCGCCACCGCCGACGAGGTGATCCAGAACTGGGAGCGCATCAAGGCGGCGGAGCGTGCCGCGCGCGGCGGTGAGCCCCGCGCCAGGCCCGACCTCCCCGAGGCCTTCGCGGGCCTCGCCCGGTCGCTGCCGGCGCTCGCCTACTCGCAGGAGATGCAGGTCCGTGCCGCGGCGCTCGGCTACGACTGGCCGGACGTGGAGGGCGTCATCGAGAAGCTGGGCGAGGAGGCCGTGGAACTGCTGGAGGCGCGCACCGACGCCGAGCGTGCCGAGGAGTTCGGCGACCTGCTCCTGGTGCTGGTGAACCTGGGACGCAAGCTGGGCATCGACGCGGAGTCGGCGCTGCGGGACGGCAACGCCAAGTTCGCGCGTCGCTTCGCGCTCGTCGAGCGCTTCGCGCGGGACGATGGCCGCACGCTCGATACCATGACCTTCGAGGAGCTCGACGAGCTGTGGGATCGCGCCAAAGCCGTGGAGCGGTCGACCGGAAGCGTGGAGGGTGAACCATGACCATTGGCGCGGCGCCGCATCGCCACGACGGCCGGCTGCCGGGCGAGCTGCGGCCGATCGAGCTGCAGCTCGGCGTGCAGAAGTGGGCCGAGGGATCCTGCCTGATCCGCGTGGGCGACACGCACGTGCTCTGCGCCGCGACGCTCGAGGACCGCACCGCCCCTCACCTGCGTGGCAAGGGGCTGGGCTGGGTGACCGCCGAGTACTCGATGCTCCCTCGTGCCACCGCGGAGCGGACGCCCAGGGAAGCGGTGAAGGGCCGCCAGGGCGGCCGCACGCAGGAGATCCAGCGGCTCATCGGCCGGTCACTGCGCGGCGTGGTGGACCTGGCGAAGCTGGGCGAGCGGTCCGTGGCGATCGACTGCGACGTGCTGCAGGCGGACGGCGGGACGCGGACCGCCTCGATCACGGGCGGGTACGTGGCGCTGGTGCTGGCGCTGCGGAGCCGCGGGCTGGAGAGCGCGCTGGACGGGCGCGTTGCCGCGGTCAGCGTCGGGATGGTGGACGGCCGCCCGGTCCTGGACCTCGACTACGAGGAGGACTCGCACGCCGAGGTCGACTTCAACGTGGTCGGCACGGACGCCGGGACCTACGTGGAGGTCCAGGGGACGGCGGAAGGCAGGCCGTTCGACCGGGCCTCCATGGCGACGCTGCTGGCGCTCGCCGACGACGGGCTGCGCGCACTCTTCGAGGCACAGGCGGACGCCCTGGGCCGGGCCCATCGCTGAGATGCAGTCCCGAGA
>JAKAHX010000296.1 GCA_021814735.1 Chloroflexota bacterium
TCACCGTCGCACGCCTGGTCGGGGTCGAGGTGCTCGCACTGCTGCCGGCCATCGTCGCGGCGGTCGTCGCCACCGCCCGGCTCGTCGCGGTTGGTGAGCGCGAATACCTGCTGCCGTCGTCGACCTCGGTCCCGTTCGTGGTGCGCGTGGTGCAGGAGGCGGCGGCCTCGGTCATCGCGGTCGGCCTCGCCCTCGTCCTGGCCGACCTGCTGAACGCCCTCGGGTCGCGCGCCGTGCTGCGTCGTGCGTACCCGTCGAACGGCTCAGCCAGCGCCGACCCGGGCGCGGACGGCCCGGCCACGACAATCGCGGACCCGGGCGCGGACGGCCCGGCCACGACCATCGCGGACCCGGGCGCGGACGGCTCGGCCACGACCGGCCCGGACGCGATGGACCCAGGTGCGACCGGCCGGGGCACGGCCATCACCGGCACCCCCGCGGTCGACGGCTGTCGGACGGGGGCGACCCGCTGGCCGGTCGCCGTGGCCAGGATCGTCGCCACGTGGCTGGCGACGTGGCTCGTGACGCTGGCGTCGCTGGCACCCGGCCTGCTGGCCGTGGTCCTTGCCTGGCCGTTTGCCCGGGACGCCTATACGGCCACCATGTCCCGCACGCCGCCGGGGTGGCCGCAACTGGCCGGGGCGACCGTGACGCTCGTGGCAGCCTGGCTCGCGGCGATCCTCCTGGCGGGGGCCGGTTCCTCCATCCGCGCGCTCCTCTGGACACGAGCCCTGCTCGGGACCCGGTATCAGGCGCCCTGAGCGGCCCGCGCGAAGCCCTCTGCTACACTCGCTCGACTCGACAGATCCCGCCGGAGGCGCGACCCAGGCACGATGGACCAGATCCTTACGCCGATCGGGAACGCGATCACCACGTTCCTGAACGACCAGCACGTCCAGCTGCTCGGGCGGGCCATCGCCATTTACGTGGTGCTGCTCTGGCTCGCATGCGCCTACTGGGCCTATCGGGACCTGCAGTCGCGTACCGCGAACCCGGTGGCCCCCTACCTTGCCGCGATCGTCATCGTCCTGTTCACGCCCATCCTCTTCCCGTTCGGCCTGCTGCTGTACCGGCTGGTGCGGCCCGGCGAGACCGTGGCCGAGGCGAACGAGCGGGCGATCGCCGAGGAGGCGATGCTGCGCGAGATCGAGGCCCAGCCGCACTGTGCGAACTGTGACCGTCGCGTCGAGGCCGACTGGCTGGTCTGCCCGACCTGTCGCAACCAGCTGCGCCGCGTGTGCCCGTCCTGCGGCCGCCACGTCGAGCTCGACTGGGCGGTATGCGCGTGGTGCGGCGCGGATCTCGTGCTGCCGCCCGTGGCGGGCGCCGCGCGACCATCGTCACCCGCACGCCGCCGCGCGGTGCGCCCGGGTAGCGCCTCGTCGGATGTCACCGCGGCCCCGGGCTCGGTCCAGTACGACGCCGATGCCACCTCGCCGTCGATCCCGGCCGCCACCATCGACCCGCTGCGCGCGGACCGCCCGGTGCGAGGGACGCCGCTGCGGTGAGCGGCGGCCCCGGGTCGGGAGCCGATCCTGGAGATCGGGAGCCGATCAGGTTCCCGATCGAGCCACCTCGCGAGTTCCCACCGGCGGGCCCGGCGGGTTCCGGCACGGCCGGTGCCAGGGGAGGTCGCGCGCGGGGCCTCTACGTCACGGCCTGGGTGGCGGCCCTGGTCGGCATCGGGCTCCTCGGGATGGCCGGTCTCGCGGCCGCCGGCGCGTCGCCGTCCCGTCCTGCGGGTCCGGCCGCCCTCGCCATGCTCTTCGCCGCCCTGGTGGTCCTCACCGCGTCGCTGACGATCGGCGCCTCCTACCAGGTCCTGGCGCGTGCGGACCGGCCGGAGGACCGGTATCGCGGCCCTTCTCCGCTCATCCTCTTCGGCGTCATCCTGCTCGCCGTCACGCTGGTCGTCGGCGCGCTGGCCGGCGCAGGGCTCATCGCCCCGCAGTCGCAGTCGCTCGGCGCACTGGTGGACGTCGGGCTGACCACGGCGGCCTACCTGGTCGTGATCTGGTTCTTCGTGGTCCGGAACGGGGTGCTGGGCTGGCCGGCGATGGGCTGGCCCACCGGGATCCGGGACACGCTGGGACGCGTCGGCGGCGACGCGATGGCGGGCGTGGCGCTGATGCTGCCCACGTACCTGCTGACGATCCTGGCCGGCGGCATCCTCGCCGCGCTCCTCGGCGTGGAGCTCCCGAGTGCCCTGCCGACGCCGCGCACGGTGCCCGACGCGCTGGCGACCGCGGTGGCGGCGGTGGTGATCGCCCCCATCGGCGAGGAGTCCTTCTTCCGGGGTCTCGCGTTGACCGCGTGGTGGCGCGACCTGGGCCTGCGCAGCGCGCTGCTGCGGGCCACCGTCTTCTTCGCGGCGGCCCACGTCCTCAACGTGACCGCGTCCAGTGTCAGCCAGGGTCTGCGGATGGCGCTGCTCCAGTTCCTGGTCATCCTCCCCGTCGGCTACGTGCTCGGATGGCTCTTCTCGCAACGGGGGATCGTGGCCTCCATCGCGGGGCACATGACCTTCAACGCGATCGCGGTCGTGCTGCTCCTGGCGAGCGCGCTCCATGGGTAGCGCCCGCTAGCGGCACCGCGCGCTCCGGGGGCACCGCGCGCTAAGGGGTCCGCGCGCGCCGGAGGTACCGCGCTCAGCTCTGGGTGGCGGGCAGCTGGTCCCCAGCCCGCCGCGCTCGCCGCGCGAGCCGAACCCTAGTGGTCGGCAGCTCGTCTCCCAACCGCCCCGTTCTCCGCGCCGCGTTCTCCGCGCGGGTTGCCGGCGGCGCTCGCTCCGCGCGCGGTGTTCCCCGCGCGCCGCGTTCCTGCGCACGCTGAACCCCGGTGGCGGCATGCGCCGGCCGAGGCAGCTGTGTGGCGTCGGTCGAGATGGTGGCAAGTCGGCGTGGACGTCTCGGGAACCGGCCGACAAGTCGGCGATGAAGGCGCGGCACCGCCGCGGAGAGCCCGCGATGGAGGCGGAACACCGCGGCGGAGAGCCCGCGATGAAGGCGGAACACCGCGGCGGAGAGCCCGCGATGAACGCCCGGCATCGCCGCGGAGAGCCCGCGATGAGGGCGGCCCCGTAGGATCCCGGCAGCCCTCGGGTCCGGATGGCGGGGAAATCGGCGGGCTCCGTCGTCCGGGTCCGGGGGCGCCACCCCGCCGCGACGAGGAGTCAGCCTCATGACGCTCTCCCCCGATGCGACGCTCTCGTCCGCTGCGGCACCCGGCCCCGGGACCGTGCCCGGTGCCGTGACCGTGCCGCACGCGTTCGACGCGCCGACCGACGCAGCGCCCGGGCCGCTCCTCCCCGACGTGGCGCCAGGGACCGCCCAGACGCC
>JAKAHX010000297.1 GCA_021814735.1 Chloroflexota bacterium
GTCCCGGTCTCGGCGATCTCGAGCGTGGTCATCGGCGGGTCCTTTCCGTTCCGTGTCGACCATCGGGACGCGCCAGCGTGCAGCGGGCGTCCCGCGGCCGCAACTGCCTCATTGCACAGTGTGTCACGCGCGCGTGAGCCGCCGCAGGGACACACGGCGCCCCGAACGGGGGCCACATGTCCCGCGCTGATCCCGGCCGCGGCCGAACGACCGGACACGGGACGAACGACCCGGCCGTGGTCGCGCAGCGCGGGAGACCGCGCGTGGACGCCCTGCGTGGCGTCCGTTCACCGGCCGTTCACCAGTGTTCACCGGTCTCGCCACCTCGCTCGCCTAGAACGTTCCCAGTGCACCGAGGAATGGGTCCCCGGGAGGCGAGCGAGACGCGAAGGAGAGCGCCATGGGTACGCAGAAGACACTGAGCGCAGTGGTGGTCCTGGCAGGGATCTGGGAGGTGGCCGCCCCCTTCGTCCTTGGGTACACCGCGACCGCCGCGTTCCTCTGGGACGCGATCATCGTCGGGCTGGCGCTGGTCGTGCTGGCCGGCTGGGCAGCCCTCTCGGACCAGCAGGGCACCGACCGCGGCCTCGACTGGATCAACGCCCTCATCGGCCTCTGGCTGATCGCGGCGCCGTTCGTGCTCGGATACACGGGCGTCGCGGTGGCGCTGTGGAATGACGTGCTCGTGGGCATCGTCGTCGCGGTGCTGGCCGGCTGGGCCGCCGTGGCGCTTGGCCAGCAGCAGCATCCGCGCACGATGTGAGCCGTCCCGGCGCCGCGGCCCCGGCGGGCCCGCGAGCGCCGGCACGCCGAAAGGCGACCGTTCCCTCTCGGCTCCGATCGCCTCCAGCGGCCCCGGTCAGGCTCCTGACCGGGGCCGCGCCATACCCTGTCCGGCCCCGGGCTCCGCCCGCGGCATCCAGTAGCCCGTGCCACGCTCCGTGCGGAGATAGTGCGGCTGGGCGGGATCGTCCCCCAGTTTCGTCCGCAGTCGGTGCACGTACGTCTTCAGGTAGTCCGTCTCGTCCTGCGCGTCGTGGCCCCAGACGCGAGCGAGCAGTACCGCGTTCTCCACGACTCGGCCGGCGTTGTGCGCCAGGACCTCGAGCAACCGGTATTCCGTGCTCGTCAGCCGCACGGGCGTGCCGCGCATCGTCACCTGGTGCGACCCCCATTCGATGCGGAGGTCGTCGAGCACGAACGGCGGCTCGTCCGGACTCGCGTGGCCGGCCGCCCGTCGCAGCACGGATCGCAGCCGGGCCAGCAGCTCGAGATGGCCGAACGGCTTGACCACGTAGTCGTCGGCACCGAGCTGCAGGCCGCGCACCTTGTCGAGCTCGCCGTCGCGAGCGGTCAGGATGATCACCGGCACGTCGCTGAAGAGTCGGATCCGCTCGAGGACCTCGAAGCCGTCGACCTCCGGCATCTGCAGGTCCAGGAGCACGGCATCGGGAGCCGCGGATTCGATGAGGTCGAGACCATCCTCGCCGCGCTGTGCGGTGATGACCTCCCAGGCCGGTTCCTGGAGCCTGATCGTCAGCTCGACGGCGCGCAGCACGTCGGGCTCGTCGTCAATGACCAGGACCCGGGTCGTCGCTTTCTCCACGCGAGCGCTCCCTCCACGCCGGTATGGTGAGGCAGAACCGACTCCCACCCCCGGGTCGCGCCTCGTACCAGATGCGCCCGCCATGCAGCGCCACCAGCTCACGGCAGATGTACAGGCCGAGTCCGACCCCCTGCTGGTTGGTCTGCCCGGACACGGAATAGAACTTGTCGAAGATCCGTTCCCGCGAGCCGGCCGGCACGCCGGGACCGCCATCCTCGATGCACAGCCGGACCTGGTCGCCGTCCGCTGCCACGGTCCCGCGGATCACACTGCCCAAGGGCCCCCACTTGTACGCATTGTGCAACAGGCTCGAGATCACCTGGTCCAGCCGTCGCCGGTCTCCATCGACCGGCCCCACCCCAGGCTCGAGGGCGAGCGAGACCGACTGGCGCCGACTCTCGAACAGCGGCCGCAGGCTCGCCGCTGCCCGCTCCAGCCGCTCCGCGAGGTCGACCGGCCCCCGGTGCAGGGTCACGGCCCCGGCCTCGACCTGGCTGGCCTCGAGGATCTCCGTGATCATCCCCTCCAGCCGCTCCAGGTTCTGGTCGACCATCTCGCGCACCTCGCGCTGCTGATCCGGCGCTAGGCGCGGCCAGTCGCCCAGCGACGGCAGGAGCGTCTTGAGGACGGTCAGCGGGGTGCGGAGCTCGTGGGCGACGGCCGAGAAGAACGAACGCCGGGCGTCCTCGAACCGCTGCAGTTCGAGCACCTGGGCGTGCTCCTGGGCATGCAGCTGGGCGTTGCGCAGCGACAGTTCGGCCTCGCGGGCGAGCGCGCGCAGGATCAGCCATTCCGAAGGCTCGAAGGCACCCGCGGCCCGGCCCACCACGATGGCCCCCGGGTCGTCCCCGGCGGGCGTCGCGACACGGATCCCCGCGACCGCCTGCGAGCGCGCGTCCGGCCAGCCCGGAGGCAGCGGCAGGGCGTACGCGGGCCCGGCAGTGAAGGTTTCCTGCGCGTCGATCTGCCACCCCCACTGCTCGAGCCGTGTCTCGCCCGCCAGCGTCTCGTAGCGATCGAGTGACGCGGTCACGCGCCAGCAGCCGAGCGCGGGATCGCACAGGAACATCATCCCGACATCCGACTGCAGCAGGCGACGGGCCCCGCGCAGCAGTGCCTGGAGCGCGGCGGTGAGGTCGGCGGCAGGCTGGTTGAGCTCGAAGAACAGTTCGTTCAGGGTGTTGAGCTGCAGCGCGTGACGCTCGGCCGTCTCCCGGTCGCGCTCCTCGTGGCGCAGCTGCTCGGTGAAGACGATGCCGAGCGCGCCCACGATCAGGAGCACGAGCAGCTTGCCCACCGCCATGTAGCCCGCCAGCACGCTCCAGTTGCCCTGCTGGCTGAGCACCACGGCCGCCACGTGCAGCGCACCGGCGGTGGGGATCCACGCCGCCGCCACGCGGGCGGGGAACGCGACCGCCAGCTCCACCACCAGCAGCAGGAACAGCGGGAAGAACGGGCTGTGGGCACCGCCGGCGACGATCGTGACGCCGGCCGCCTGGACCGCGTCGACGGCCAGGAGCGGCACCGGCGCGGCGGCCATGAACGGGCGACGGAGCGCGGCGTAGACCGAGAGTGCCAGGTTGACCGCGATGACGGCCCCGAACGGGGCAACGAAGGAGCCGAGCGCTGACCCGCTGAAGGGGGTGAGCAGCAGCGCCGCCCCGATCGTGGCCCAGCGCAGGACCAGCAGGTAGCGGTCGATGTGACGCAGCGACAGGCCCGACGAGCGTG
>JAKAHX010000009.1 GCA_021814735.1 Chloroflexota bacterium
CGGCGGCGGTGGCCCTGACGCTCGGTGCCGGCAACCTCTCGATCAAGGCGGGGAGCTTCGAGCTGGGCGGGATCGGGACGGCCACGCTCGCGGCGATCATCGTCTACCAGGTGCTGGACGCGCGCAGCTCGCGCGCCACCGAGGCCGCCCCCGCCGGCGAGCCTGCCGCGGAGTCCGGCGCCGCGCTGGCCGGCCCGGCCGACGTGCCGCTCGGCTAGGGACGGGGGGCACCTCGACGAGATGACAGCCCTGTCGATCCTGCCGCCCGGACAGGCGCGCTGGGACTGCGCGGCGCTCGGGGAGGTCATGCTGCGCCTCGACCCCGGCGAGGTGCCGGTAGCCCGAGCACGCTCGTTCCGGGTCTGGGAGGGCGGCGGCGAGTACAACGTAGCCCGGGGACTCGCTCGCGTCTTCGGGCTGCGGACGACGATCGTCACCGCCCTCGTGGACAACGCGGTCGGCCGCCTGCTCGAGGATCTGATGCTGGCTGGCGGCGTCGACCTGTCGCACGTGCGGTGGCTCCCGTTCGACGGCGTGGGTCGCGAGGCGCGCAACCCTCTCAATTTCACGGAACGTGGGTTCGGGGTGCGAGCCCCGCTCGGGTGCTCGGACCGAGCGCACTCTGCCGCCTCTCGGCTGGCGCCCGGGGACATCGATTGGGAAGCTCTCTTCGGTAACGAGCGGGTCCGATGGTTCCACACCGGCGGGATCTTCGCGGCGCTGTCGTCATCGACCGCCGATCTGGCGGCCCAGGCGATGGCGACGGCGCGGCGACACGGGACGGTGATCTCATACGATCTCAACTACCGGCAATCACTCTGGCAGGCCTCGGGGGGAGCGGACCGCGCCAGGGAAGTGAACCGCGAGTTGGTCTCCAGAGTGGACGTCCTCGTCGGCAACGAGGAGGACTTCATTGCAGCACTCGGCTTCGAGGTGGACGGTGTGGACGAGCAGCTCTCTGCCCTCGACCCGGCGGGGTACGCCCGCATGGTCGAGGCTGTCGTCCGGGAGTTCCCGAACCTTCGCGTCGTGGCGACGACGCTCCGCACCGCCCACACGGCCACGCGAAATGACTGGGGGGCGCTGTTGTGGGCCGACGGCGAGCTCTTCCAGGCCGGGACTCGCGAGAACCTGGAGGTCTTCGACCGTGTTGGAGGCGGTGACTCGTTCGTCTCAGGGCTGGCGTTCGCGTTCCTCGCCGGGATGGGCCCTGCCGACGCGGTCGAATGGGGCACAGCCCACGGCGCGTTGGCGATGACGACCCCCGGCGACACGAGCATGGTGACCGCCGAAGAGGTGGCGCGGGTTGCGCGCGGCGGCCCCGGTCGCATCCGCCGCTGAGGCGAGAAACCACGACAGCCGGCGCATGCCGGGCGCCTGCAGACCAGGCGTGTACCAGCGCGCGCCGCCTCAGGACCTGCGGTCCACTCCGTCGGCAGCCAGCGCTTCCCGCATCATCGCCAGCGACGGATCGGGCCCCTTGAACCCCACCAGGTACTCGAGCCGGATCGGCGCGAAACTCTCATAGAAGACCACGTCCTCGTCGTCCAGCTGCCTGAACGCGTGAACACAGTCGGATGGGATCACCAGCAGCGATCCGGGCCCGACCTCGGCTTCCTCGTCTCCCACCTTCGCCCAGAGTCGTCCGCGCTCGATCAGCATGATCTGCTCGGCCGGGTGATGATGCCCGGGTACCACCACACCGCCGTGGTAGACGATGCGGGTCATCATCACCTTCTCGCCGGAAACGGTCTGGCGCCGCACGCCCGGGATGTACTCCACGGTCGGGAACTCGTCCCATGTGGTGATCTGTCCCATCGACTCTCCTATCGGGCCCCCAGCCCCCGCAGGATCTTCTCTGGCGTGACCGGGAGATCGTCGATCCGCACCCCGCAGGCGTGGTAGATGGCGTTGACGATCGCGGGGATGGGCGAGTTGGCCGTCATCTCCCCGACGCCCTTCACTCCGTAAGGACCATTGGACGATGGAATTTCCAGCACCACGGCATCGATCTCCGGCAGCTCTGCCGGACCCGGTAGCACGTACTCGCTGAAGTCCTTCGGCTTGTGCTCGGGGCTCGGGTAGTACGGCTCGGTGGTCTCGTACAGAGCGTGGGCCATGCCCATGAATGCACCACCCACGATCTGCCCACGCACCAACGCCGGGTTGACCTGCCGGCCGACCTCGTAGGCGCTCCTGATGCTCAGGACGGCGACCTGGCCGGTCTCCGTGTCGACCTCGACCTCCGCGACGGTGCAGGCATGGGCCTCGGTGGAGTCCGGGTCCATCGCCCCCGTCTCCGGGTCCACCGGGCTCTTGGGCTTCATGTAACTGCCGCGGCCCGCGATAGTCCTGCCGTACACGAACTGGGCCTTCGTGGCCATCTCGGCGATCGGGATCGAGCGGCCGGGGTCCCCTGCCACCACCAGATTGCCATGCCCGTCGGTGACGATCTCATCCGCGCACACCCCCAGGTCCTCCGCGGCGACGGCGAACAGCGCCGCGCGGGCTTCCAGGGCAGCCGCCTTGACCGCGTTCCCCACCCGATGCGTGGCCCGGCTCGCGAACGTGCCCATGCAATGCGGGCCCGTGTCGGTGTCGGCCGTGTCGATGATGATTTCGTCGGCGGCCACGCCCAGCGCCTCCGCGGCGATCTGGCCGATGACCGTGCGGAGCCCCTGGCCGAGATCCGAGCTGGACAGTGAGACCACGAACGAACCGCTCGTCGTGGCATGGATGAGAGCCTGCGACGGGTCGCCGCCCAGGTTCATCCCGGTTGGGTAGTTGACCGCAGCGATCCCCGTGCCCCGCAGCTTCGCCATGGCTAGCGGACTCCTTCCAGGGAGGCGCGAGGTGCCGACGTCATGGCCTTCTGCTCGTCGCTGAGCTGGTGCCCCACGAACGCGGCGGCCGCCTGCATCGTCTCGATCAACGTCGCGTCCTCGGCGATCTTGCGATGGGGCCTCAGGTCTCCGTTGTGATAGGCGTTGATGAACCGGATCGTCCAGGGGTCCACGCCGACGCGCTCCGCGATTCGGTCCATCTGCACCTCGACCGCGAAGGACCCCATGGTGACGCCGAACCCGCGCATGGCACTGGCCGGCGTTCGGTTCGTGTAGACACAGTACGCGTCGATCGAAACGTTTGGGATCGCGTAGGGCCCTGCCACGTTTGCCGCGTGCTTGGTCAGAGCGTAGGGCGTCTGGCGGCTGTAGGCACCGGAATCCGCGTAACTCGTGACCTTGCGTGCCAGGATATGCCCGTCCCTCGTCACGCCGTCCTTCATGTAGATCCGCCATGCGCTCCGCGTCGACGAAACCTGCATTTCCTCCGATCGGCTGAAGACGTAGCGGACCGGTCGGCCAGTCTTCATCGCAGCCAGCGTGGCGATCGGCTCGACGATGACGTCGACCTTGCCGCCGAAGCCACCGCCAACGGTCCCGCCGACGAAGTGGAGCCGCTTGCCGGGGATCTGCAGGATGATCGCGGTGTTGTCCAGGCTGAAGTAGAGCGCCTGCGTGTTCGTGTAGACGGTGTATCGACCGTTCGCCTCGGGGACCGCCACGCACCCGGTCGTCTCCGTCGGCGCCTGCTCGATCGGGCTCGAGTTGTATACGGCCTCCACGATGTAGTCGGACCGGGCGAACCCCGCCTCCACGTTTCCGAGACGGACCCGCCGCGATGGATGCCCCTCGAACATGAAGGTGTTGTTGCCCCAGTCGGTGACAACAGGCGCACCCGGCCTGAGCGCTTCCTCCACGTCAAACACCGCGGGAAGCTCCTCGAGGTCCAGGCGTACCTTCGCCACCGCCTCGAGCGCCGCAGCCTCGGTCTCCGCGATCACCGCCACGATCGGCTCGCCTTTGTAGCGCACGCGCTCCTGCGCCAGGACGAACTCCTCCTCGGGTTCCACCCCAATGAGCGACAGGATGGTGTAGACGTTGTGGGGTACGTCCCGCCAGGTGAGTGCCCGGACAAAGCCGGGCACTCGTTCGGCTTCACCGAGGTCCACGCCCCGGATGCGTGCATGGTGAACCGGACTGCGGACCATCTTGAGGTGAAGCATCCCCGGGAACACGAGGTCGCCCGCGAACCGAGTCCGGCCGGTAACGTGGCCGACCCCGTCGCTGCGGACGACCGACCTGCCGACGACGTTGAGCGCCTGCGGCATGATCATCGCCCTCCCGTCTGCTCGCCGGACCCGCTCAGGCGATCCGCTGCCTTCTCGATGGCGTCAATGATGGGCTGATACCCGGTGCAGCGGCAGAGGTTGCCGGAAATGGCCCCGGCAATCGCCTCCCGGCTGGGCCGGGGGTCGTGGTCGAGCAGCGCCTTGGCGACCATGACCATCCCCGGCGTGCAGTAGCCGCACTGGAAGCCGTTGGACTCCAGGAAAGCCTCCTGGATCGGGTGCAGACCGTCGATCGGGGTGATCCCCTCGAGGGTCACCACGCGCCGCCCCGCCACGTCCTCCACCGGCAGCAGACAGGACAACATCGGCTCCCCATCCACCAGGACGGTGCAGCTGCCGCACCCCCCCTGCCTACAGCCCTCCTTGGTGGCCGTGTAGCCCAACTGGCTACGGAGCACCGACTGCAGCGTGGTCATGGGCTGGACTAGGACCTCGACGTCTCGGCCGCAGAGTTCGAAGTTCACGATGACGGAAGCCACCCTAGCGATCCTCCCCGCCCTGCCAGATCCGGTCGAGCGCTCGCGCGACGAACAGCCGGATCATCTTGCGCCGATACCACTCGCTGGCCACCCCGTCGCTGAAGGGCTGGCTCTCCTCGGCGGCCACCGCGGCCGCCGCCTCGATCGCTTCGGGACCGAGCGCTGATCCCGCGAGCACCCGCTCAGCAGCACTCGCGCGCAGCGGGTGCGGACCCGCGGCACCGAGTGCGATCCGGGCGTCCGTCACCGTCCCATCATGGCGTGCCACGCGCACCGCGACCGTAACCACCGACGGCGTGTTCGACGCCTTGCGACCGAACTTGATGAACGCGGTATCGCCGGCCACGCGAGGGACACGGAGGCCGGTGAGCAGTTCGCCGTCCTGCAGCGCGTTGGTCATGAATCCCGTGTAGAAGGCCCCAAGGGGAATCAGCCGCGTGCCAGCCGGACCCGTGAGCGCGACCGAGGTATCCAGTGCCAGCAGCGCCACGGCGATATCCCCGCCGGGAGGAGGAGTGAACAGGTTGCCGCCCACGGTCGCCATGTTCCGCACCGACCAGCTCGCGGTGTTCCGTGCGGCCTCGGACAGCACAGGGAGAGCCTGCTGCCGGAGCAGACGGGTCAGCGTCACGGTCGCGCCGATGTACAGCTCGCCGTCCTCTTCTCGGAGCTCGTCCAGCCCGGCGTGACGCAACCCCATGACCTGCGTGGGCAGGGAGATGCCATCGTTGACGAGGGGCATCGCTACGGTGCCACCCGCCATCACCATGAGGGATGGGCCGCGCGCGCCGAGCAGGTCGAGCGCCTCGGAAAGTGATCTCGGCAGGAAGTAGTCGGTGACTGTCACTCGGGCGCCTCCCTGGATGATTGCCGCTCTCCGGGTGCAGCGGCGATGGGCGAGTCAGCGGCGAGACGATGGTCGAGGGCCTGAAGCCCCTGGTTGACAAGCGACTCGGCAAAGCGCGCGACGAAGCGGGAGTCGAGCCGCGCGAGCGGACCCTGGATGACCGCCTGGCCGACATAGTCCAGGAGGGTGACGCCTGGTGTGTCGGCCAGTGAGAAGTCCGCGCGTCCGCTGATCGAGCCGAGCGTGCCGTCCACGCGACCCTCGAGCCCCGCTCGCTCAGGAGGCATCGCATCCACCAGGCGGACACTCGTGCGATAGCTTCCGGCGAAGCCGGGAAGCCGCAACGTGATCCGGCCGCAGTACTCATCGGGGCCGACCTGCTCGATCGCCTCGCACCCGGGGATCACTGCCATCAGCGTCGCCGGGTCGCAGATGGCGCGGAAGACGTCGTCGCGCCGGGCCGCGAAGCGGAAGGCGCCAGCGATCCTCATGCCTGGGGTTCGGACGCCACAGGTCCGTCCTCGTGTCCGTCGTGCTGGATCCAGCTCTCGAGCGACTGCCCCACGCGATCGAGATGCTCCCGCATGGCTTCGGCGGCCGCGTCAGCGTCCCGCGCCCTGAGCGCCTCCAGGATGCGGGCGTGGTCGCGGAGCGTCGCTTCGCGGACGCCGCGGACGGCACCCGTCCTTGCGCGGCTCACCCTGCCCAACGTGTTGACGATCGCCATGAACTGCGTGAGCAAGAAGTTACCGGCCGCGGCACAGATGGCGTCGTGGAACGCGATGTCGAGATCACCGAAGACCGCCGGATCGTCAACCGCAGCCGCCAACCTGGACAGGATGGATTCCAGTTCCCCGATGCCGGAGTCGCCGATCCGCAGCGCAGCAAGGCGCGCGTTGCCGACCTCGACCACCCGCCGTGCCTCCAGCACCTGGACCAGCGCAACGCTGTCCATGGAGAAGGCGAATTCGAGGTGGGAGACGAGCTGGGTGGGCTCGAGCGACGTGACGTACGTGCCGCTGCCCTGCCGAATGTCCACCACCTTCATGAGGGCCAGCGCGCGCAGTGCCTCGCGCAGCACGGGCCGGCTCACGTCCATCATCGCGGCCAGGGTCCGCTCCGCTGGAAGCTTGTCCCCGGGCCGGAGTTCGCGCGACCTGATCAGGGCGAGGAGCCGCGTGGTGATCTCCTCCGGGAGTGTGCTCCGGGCGACGACCGAGAAGCGGTTCTCCCCGGACCCGTTTCTGCCGTCTGGCAACACTGTTGCCACGCCCTGACGTTCCACTGCCTCCACCCGTGTCCCTGACAAGGCGCCGGGAGCTGCCGGCGGCTGACTGGTATGCTGGCCAGACCACTTTACCAGCATGGGCCAGCCGGGGATAGCCAGGGGAGTCGTCGTGATGATCGAGCGGCACATCACCTTCAACGTGCACGAGGGCCGTGGGGCAGAGTTCGAGCGCTTCTTCACCGACGTGTATCGGCCGGCCATGGCGCAATCGACGGGTTTCGTGAGCGTGGGCCTCCTGCGCGAGATGGACCACCCGTCGCGGTATCAGATGGTGCTGCGCTTCGCGGACCTGGAGGCTGCCACCGGCTGGAGGACATCGCAGGCGCACCAAGCGCTTCAGCCGCAACTCGGCGCCCTTCACAGCGGCATGGAGATCGTGGCGTACGACGTGCTGGCCTGAGCACCGCCGTTGGCACGTTGCCGGCTGCAACCTGCAGGCGGGACCCGCACGTCCCGGCCAGGACCGGCCTGGGTGGCGCCAACAATAGGAGAGGACCGTGTCCGAGGAGCGTTTCCTAGTCACCGGGGGGACCGGTTGCATCGGCTCTTGGGTGGTCAGGAACCTGCTGCGCGAGTCCGTCCCGGTTACCGTCCTGACGTCCGGTGGCAGCCGGCACCGGCTCCGACTCATCCTCACCGACGAGGAGCTTGACAGCATCACCTGGGTCCATGGCGACGTGACCGACATCGATGAGCTGGAGGCTGCGGGCAGGGCGTGCGGCATCACGACGATCGTGCATCTCGCGGGCCTGCAGGTCCCCTTCTGCGCGGCCGACCCGCTCCGGGGAGGGAGGATCAACGTTCTCGGAACGCTCACCATGTTCGAGCTGGCCCGCCGGCTCGGGATCGGCCGGCTGACGTACGCGAGCAGCGCCGCGGTGTACGGCCCGGCAGATCGGTATGCTGAGCGCTTGCTGCCTGCCGAAGCACCCTTCTGGCCAACCACACACTACGGCGTGTTCAAAGTCGCAAACGAGCTGGGAGCGCGCGTCTACTGGGAGACAGAAGGGATCGCCAGCATCGGCTTGCGCCCCCACTCCGTCTACGGTCCCGGGCGGGATCAGGGAATGACGTCGAAGCCGACGCTGGCGATGATCGCCGCGTCAGCCGGCCGCCCGTACCGGGTTAGCTTTGGTGGCCGCTACCAGTTCCAGTACGTGGACGACGTCGCAAAGACGTTCATCCGAGCGGCACGGGCTCCCGCGACCGGCGCGGCCGTATTCAGCCTTGGCGGCCCCGCGACGGAGGTCCGGGAGATCATCGCGACGATCCTGGACGTCGAGCCTGGGGCGCGAGGCGGCATCTCGTGCGACGATCGTCCGCTGGCGCTGCCGGAGGCGTTCGACGGCTCGGCGCTCGAAATGGCGCTCGGGAACCAGCAGCTGACTCCGCTCAGGGACGGCGTCCACCAGACCATCGATGCATATCGCCGAGCGATCCGCGACGGCGTCATCGATGAGGCCTACCTGGACAGGGCGCTCGCGGGATAGCTGCCGTCGCCCCACAGGCGGCCAGCCATCTTCTCCGCGTCCTCGAAGTGGCGTCGGATCGCGGCGGCGGCCCGCTCCGTGTCCCGGTCCCGTAGGGCAGCGAGGATGGGCGCGTGCAGGTCCGCCGTCCACTGCGGGTCAGCCCCGGGCAGGATCAACGTGATCAGCGTCCGCGAGAACGGTTCCAGACCACGCCACACCCGTTCCAGGGCGCCGTTCCCCGAGAGCTGCACGATGCGGGCGTGCAGACCGGCATCCGCGATCGCGACCGCGTGGGCGTCGCCGGCTCGGGCTGCCGTCCTCATCTCCTCAAGGTACCCACCGAGGGCATCGAGATCCGCGTCGGTCAGTCGCGGGACGGCCAGCCGACAGGCCAGCACCTCGAGCTCCGTGCGGACCGCGTATGCCTCGAGGATCTCCGTGGCCGAGGGCCGACGCACGCGGGCCCCGCGGAACGGCGTGATCTCGACGACGCCGAGAGCTTCGAGCCCGCGCAGCGCCTCCCGCACAGGCGCCTGGCTCGTGCCGAGTTCGCGCGCGATCTGCAGCTCGATCAGCCGGGTGTCGGGCGGGAACCGGCCGTCCAAGATGTCCTGGAGCAGCCGCTCCTTGATCTGGTCTGCGAGCACGCGCCGCATCACGCCCTGGTCGACGCTCACATCTCTCCTCGTCCCGGGTGCGATACCCCGGCTGGCATTGCCAAGTCTTCGATTATCGATTATCGTACGCCCGTCATGGGGTTCCTTCCGGTCCCCGGCCTGTCGCCATCGTATCGGAACGGTGATCGGCAACGCTCCGTGACAGCCGTCGTGGCGCAGCTCCGGGGCTCGTCGGCTCGTTCACGAGAAGTCCGTTCGACCCGGGGTGGGGCGACCGGTCGGAGCACGGAGGCACCCGATGGCGATGGTCGAGAGTCCCCTGCTGCAGACCGCACGCCTGGGCCTGACCGACTACTGGAATGACTCGTGCGCCATCGAGGAACTGCGCTATGCGGTCGAGCGCGGCGCGGTGGGCGCCACGTCTAATCCCCCGATCGTCCTCGAGGTGCTGGGCAAGGAGAAGTCCCACTGGGTCCCACGCGTGCGGGAACTGGCCGCGGCGCACCCGGCCTGGACCGAGGTGGACCTGACGTGGGCCCTCGTGGAGGAGATGGCCGTCCGAGGTGCGGGCGTGCTCGCGCCCATCTACGAACGCGAGCGCGGACGCAAGGGCTGGCAGTCGGTCCAGACGAACCCGGAAAACTACCCCAACGTCGAGCGCATGGTCGAGCAGGCCGTCCACTTCTCAGGACTAGCGCCGAACATGCAGGTCAAGCTCCCGGCCACGGAGGCGGGGGTCGCCGCAATCGAGGAGGCCACCGCCCGAGGCGTCAACATCAACGCCACGGTCTCGTTCACGGTCTCCCAGGCGGTCGCGGCGGCCGAAGCCGTGGAGCGCGGTCTGACCAGATTCACCGCCGACGGGGGGGACGCGGACACGCTCGCGCCAGTCGTCACGATCATGATCGGGCGCGTGGACGACTGGATGAGAGTGATCGTCGAACGTGACGGCCTGGCGGTCCAACCGGGCGCTCTGGACTGGGCCGGCATCGCGGTGTTCAAGCGAGCCTACGGCATCTTCCGCGAGCGCGGCTACCGGAGTCGGCTCATCGCGGCGGCCTACCGCCACGTCCTCCACTGGACGGAACTCGTGGGCGGCGACGTGATCCTGACGATGCCGCACTCCTGGCAAGTACGCTTCAACAACAGCGGGATCACTCCGGCGCCGCGCATGGACGTACCGGTCGACCCGGCCATCGTGGAGGAGCTGACTCGCTGGATCCCGGATTTCTCGCGCGCGTACGAGCCGGCTGGCCTCCGACCACCCGAGTTCGATGGCTACGGCGCGTCCGTGCGGACGCTTCGCCAGTTCATCAAGGCGTACCACGACCTCGTTGGCGCAGTGCGGGACATCGTCCTGCCCAACCCGGACGTGCCCGCGGCCTGACGTCCCACCATTGCCGCGGGCCGTGGAGCCCCCGGCACCCCCACATCACTTGGTCCTGGAGGCAGCGATGAACCCAGTCGACACGTTCCGACTCGATGGTCGGGTGGCCTTCATCTCGGGCGGAGGCGGGGCCATTGGATCCGCGCTCGCCGAGGCCATGGGTGCGGCTGGCGCGCGACTCGTGCTGGGGGACATCGACCAGGGCCACGTGGACGACTCAGCAGCCCGGGTTCGCGCCGCGGGAGCCGAGTGCATCGCTCTGGCGGCGGACATCACCAAGGAGTCCGAGGCAGAGCGCGTGGTCACGGCCGCGCTCGATACGTTCGGCCGACTCGACATCGTCGTCAACGCAGTGGGCGGCGGCGCGGGCAAGGTGCTCTTCGACGCCCAGGACTACCCCCGGGACGCCTGGGACTGGATCATGGAACTGAACCTGCGCAGCACGCTGATCGCGACGCAGGCCGCGGCCCGGGCAATGATCCGGCGCGGCGAGGGCGGCCGGGTCATCAACATCGGCTCCGTGCGCGCGCAGCTGGGTATCAACGCGGGATACTCCGCCTACGTCGCAGCAAAGGGGGCCATCGCCTCCCTGACCCGGCAGTGGGCAACCGAGTGGGCCCGATACGGGATCACCGTGAACACGGTCTCCCCAACCTTCGTGGACACGCCGCAGGTGGCCATGCTGCTGGCGGACGAGGCGTTCAAGTCGGGACTGGTCAGTCGCGTCCCCCTCGGACGCATCGGCGAGACAAGCGATCTCGTCGGGCCGGTGATCTTCTTCGCATCCGCCGCGTCGTCGTTCGTGACCGGCCAGATCCTGACCGTCGACGGTGGCCTGACGGCGACCCAGTAACCGATCGCACGCCGGGCCGCCCGAAGCGGGCGCCCGCGAACCGGAGGAGCATACGTGGAGCAACTGAGCCGCAACGTCTGGACCGAGACTAGGCTGAGGGGCTGCAACCCCAGTTTCGTCACGACATCTGACGGCGTGGTGGTGATCGACACGCCCCAGTTGCCGACCCGGGCCGTCGCAATGCGACGCGAGGCCGAGTCACATGGACCGATCCGCTACCTGGTCAACACCGAACACCACGTCGACCACATCTTCGGCAATCACTGGTTCAAGGGTGCGGGCACAGTTGTCCATCACCAGGGCGTCCACGACCGGTTCATGGTGGTGTTCCCGGATCTGGATCCGTTCGCCTACGCGCTCGAGGCCCTCCCTACGGACGACCCGGATGGGGCCTCGCTCGTCCCCGACCGCGAGACTTACTACAGCCACCTCAACAAGTACGGGATCGTCTTCACAGGCGACCTGACGCTCTACGTGGGCGACCACACGTTCCGGCTCCTGCACACTCCGGGCCACACCCCGGGGCAGATTGCGGTCCACGTACCCGAGGAGCGCATCGTGTTCACCGGAGACACGATCTTCCACGACTGCGCCACGTGGCTCATGAGCTCGGACGTCGACCAGTGGCTCGCCTCTCTCGAGCGGCTCCGCACGCTCGACGTCGACCGCGTGGTACCCGGCCACGGACCGGTCACCACGCTCGACTACATCGCGACCCAGCGGTCCATGCTCCTCGACTGGAAGGCAGCTGTCGCGGCAGCAGTGGCGAAGGGCTGGAGCCGCGAGGAGACCATGGCACGCGTGAGCTTCGCCGACCGCTACCCCGTCGACATCGGTCAGGAATACATGATGGAATACATCCAGACCCAGAACGCGGCGTCGCTCTGGGACAAGCTGACCGCCCCGGCTACCCAGCCCGGGACGTGACGACGCGTCCCCCGGTGGCGGCGCGGCCCGGCCGCCGGCCCAGTAGCAGACCAGGAGGACGGCCTCGACGGTGACCCGTGTCTACATGCTCGACCATCCGCACGACCTCGCGCCGGACGATCTGCGTATGTTGGTCGGCGGCAAGGCGGCGAACCTGAACACGATGGCAACCCGCCTGGGCCTACCGGTCCCACCCGGGTTCGTGGTGACCACGCAGGCGTGCACCGAGGTCCTCGCCGCCGGCTGGCCGGACGGTCTCGATGACGAGATCCGTGCCCACGTCGCCCGCCTGGAGGAACGAACGGGTCGGCGGTTCGGTGACCCGTCGGATCCGCTGCTCGTCAGTGTCAGGTCCGGCGCCCCGGTCTCGATGCCTGGGATGATGGACACGATCCTGAACCTCGGTCTGAACGAGGCCACGACCGCTGGACTGGCGACTGCCTCGAGCGATGCGGCGTTCGCGGCCGACTGTCTGCGCCGGTTCCGGGTGATGTACCACGACATCGTCGGATCAGAGCCCCCCGTGGATCCCTGGGAACAGCTCCGCGGCGCCATCGTGGCCGTCTTCCGCTCGTGGAACAGCGACCGAGCGCGCGCGTACCGCCAGCGCGAGCACATCCCGGACAACCTGGGCACCGCCGTGACCGTCCAGGCCATGGTCTTCGGCAACCGCGGCAGGGACTCGGGCACAGGCGTCCTGTTCACCCGGAACCCCGCGACTGGCGAACGGGAGCTATTCGGCGACATCCTGTTCGGCGCACAGGGCGAGGACGTGGTGGCCGGGACGCACCGAACCGAGCCGTTGGCCGTTCTCGACGAGCGCCTGCCGGCCGTCGCCGGCGAACTCCGCGGCTACGCCGCGTCCCTCGAGCGACACTACGCCGACCTGTGTGACATCGAGTTCACCATCGAACAGGGACGGCTCTGGATGCTCCAGGTGCGCGTTGGCAAGCGAAGCCCGCGGGCCGCTCTCCGCATGGCGGTCGACATGGCGGAAGACCCCGACTTCCCGCTCGACCGCGAGGCCGCCGTCCGGAGGGTTGCCGGGCTCTTGTTGAATCCGCCACACCTGGAGATCCGCGGCGCCGACGTGCCGGCTCCGCTCGCAGTCGGCCTGCCGGCATCCCCTGGGGTCGGCTGCGGGCGCATCGTGACATCGACCGATGCCGCGCTCGCCGAGGCAGACCAGGGCCACGCCGTGATCCTGGTTCGTTCCGAGACCTCGCCCGACGACGTGCCGGGCATGGCTCGTTCCGCCGGGATCCTCACCACGCGAGGGGGCCTCGCCAGTCACGCGGCAGTCGTGGCCAGAGGCTGGGGAATTCCGGCCGTCGTGGGCGCGAGCACCGTTCAGGTGGACGGGGACCGCGTCCTGATCGGGGGGCGGACGCTGGGCACCGGAGCCGTCATCACGGTCGACGGCAGCACCGGCGAGGTCTTCGCCGGCGAGATCGCCGGTCGGCGAATCGTCGTACCTGAGGCGGCCGTTCTCCTCGGTTGGGCGCGCGAACTCGGTGTGTCGCTCGACGACGGGACTGAGACTCCGACCGGAAGCGGACCCGCGATCCGTGCCGGGGCCGCCGGTGCCATGCCGTCCGCGGGTGCGCCCCACGCGACGAGCGAGGACGACGTCATCCGAACGCTCCTCGTCAAGGGGCACGCGCAACCGGAGGCGCTGGCCACCGTTCTCCGGGTTCCCGTCGAGGCCGCGACCTCCCTGGCAGGCGAGCTCGTGCGCACTGGGGTGGCCGAAAAGGCGCCGGCGGGTCTCCGCCTGACGGGAGCCGGAAGGCTACGTGCGCTCGCGCTGTTCGACGCCGACCGCGCGCGGGCCGGGGGCGAGCAAGCCTGTCTCGCGGCCCTGGACCAGTTCCTTTCGCTGGACCGGCGCATCAAGGAGACCATCACCGCGTGGCAGCTCCGGGAGGTCGACGGTGAGCAGTTCGCAAACGATCACTCGGACACCGAGTACGACGCGGCGGTGCTGACGCGGCTCTCCCGCCTCCACGACGACACCGTCGCTTGGCTGGCGCCGCTGACCGAGCAGCTCACGCGGTTCGACACATACCGGGATCGTCTGCAGCATGCGCTGGACCTGGCACTCTCCGGTGATCGGCGATACGTCGCGTCACCCCTGGTCGACAGCTACCACGGCGTCTGGTTCGAGCTGCACGAGGACCTCATTCGCCTGGCCGGCAGGCGCCGCTCGGACGAGGCCGCGACGGCCCGCGCCTGAGCAGGGTGCACGGTCTCCTGTCGGGACCGGGCGCCTTGCTCGGGAGCTGGCACGCTGCCGCCACCCGTTCTTCCGGCTCCTCCGCACCGCGGAACTCCCCACCGTACCCAGGGCGCTGGCCAGCGGGGACGCTGGTGACAGAGACGGGGGCGAGCTGGCCGCCTCTGACTCGGAGGCCAGTGTCCGCGTGCGTCAGGGAGCCACCCTTCTCGACGATCTCTGGCGGCCACGGCCCGCCGATGCCGACGCGGTCGTCTCAAGAGCAGATGTTGGGACGACGCTGGACAACCGTGCGCGGAAGGCGTTCTCCGGTACCTGGTGAGGCACCGGCCGTCGACGCGACCCGGAGCAGGACGGCGCCGGGTTGGCGGGAATGCGGCCAGCAGGCGAGTCATGGTGCTGATGCTCGGGCCCCAAGACGCGACGGCCGCGATCGCCCGCCTGGACGGGGGAGAGAGCGGTGCCGCGCCTGGATGAGCGCCGTGGGGCAGACGCGGTGCCGCCAGCTCCGATCACTGCTCACTGGGTTGCGGCCTGCCCGCGTCGCGAGCCGGCCTTCGACCGTCACATCTGCCGGTAGCGCGGCCCCTCGCCACCCTCGGGCGGGACCCAGCGGATGTTGTCCTGCGGGCACTTGATGGTGCAGGTCATGCAGTGGAGGCAGTTGGAGGGGCTGACGACGATTCGGCCACCGCTCCAGCGATAGACCTCCCCGGGACAGAAGGACGTGCAGGCGGCGTGCACGTCGCCGCAGGTCGCACAGCGCGCGGGGTCCAGCAGCGTCACGTGCGACGGCTCGTCCTCCCGGTGACTGGTGCCCGTCAGGCTGACGAAGCCGGCACCGTCGACCGCGCGGGCAGCGCGGTTCCGCAGCCGTGCACCGCGCCGGGTCGCCTCGCGGTCGGGCTTCATGCGGAAATGCACGGGCAGCCGATCCCCCATCACCGAGAGCGCTGCGCCGGGCGCCATGCCCCACCGAA
>JAKAHX010000298.1 GCA_021814735.1 Chloroflexota bacterium
CACCCGGCGAGCAGGTGACGCTGCAGGTGGGCTCCGCCGCCCCCACGGTCGACGTCGACTGGTACCGCCTGGGCTGGTACGGGGGCGCCGGGGGACGCCTGGTGCGTCACGACGCCGGTGTCCGCACGGGGCCGGCGGTGCGATCGGCGCCTGACCCGCTCACGGGGCTGGTCGAGGCGAACTGGGCCCCCTCCCTGGCGCTGGCACCCGATCCCGACTGGACCAGCGGGCTCTATCTCGCCGTGCTCCGCCCCGACCAAGGTGACGCGGGCTATGTGCCCTTCGTGGTCCGCCCAGCGGCGGACACCGAGGCGACCGGCGGACCCGCTCCCGTCCTGTTCGTGCACGCCGCCACCACCTGGCAGGCCTACAACGGCTGGGGCGGCAAGAGCCTGTACAACTACAACTCGTCGGGGATCACGATGCCCGTCGGCACGAGCCGCGCGGTCGAGGTCAGCTTCGATCGACCCTACCTGCTGCAGCAGGGCGCCGGGCTCCTCTTCTTCTGGGAGTTGCAGTTCGTCCGCTGGCAGGAGCGCCAGCGCCGGGACGTGGCCTATGCCGCCGACGTCGACCTGGTGCTGCACCCGGAGCTGTTGCGCGGCAGGAGACTGCTGATCTTCGCCGGCCACCACGAGTACTGGTCGCGAGGCATGCGCGACGCGCTTGCCGGCGCCATCGACGCCGGCACCAGCGTCCTCTTCCTCTCGGCCAACGAGTGCTACCAGCAGGTGCGCTTCGAGGACGCGCCGACCGGCCCAGCCCGGCGGGTCGTGTGCTACAAGTCCGCGGATGCCGACCCCGTGAGCGCCAACGACCCGTCGCTCGCCAGCGTGCCGTGGCGCGCGGCGCCGGTGCGCGAGCCGGAGGCCACCCTGGTCGGCCAGATGTACGCGCACGTGGTGGAGCGGCCGGCCGACTGGCGCGTGGAGCGCGCCGATCACTGGCTGTACGCGGGGACCGGGCTGCACGACGGGGACCGGCTGACCAACCTCGTGGGCCAGGAGTACGACACCTTCTTCCCGCAGTACGCCCCACCTGGGACGATCCTGCTGGCCCGCAGCCCCGTGCGGCCGAACTGCGTGGACCCGTCGATCCCCCCGGTGCACACGGCCACCATGTACCGCGCGCCATCCGGCGCCACCGTCTTTGCCGCGGGCACCTACCAGTGGTCGTGGGCGCTCGACGCGATCGGGGCACGCACGTACGCGGGGGTGCGGACGCCGCTCGACCGGCGGGTGGCCATCATGACGGCCAACCTCTTCAACCGCCTGGGCGACGGCGTGGCCTGAGCGCCGTCCACCTCACGAGCGGCCGGCGGCCTGCGACAGGCGCCCTGCCCGCTCCGGCGCGACACCGGCGACCACGGCCACGTACAGGCGCTCGTAGCGCTCGATCATCTGCCGGCGGTCGTGACCGGCGGCCACCAGGCGAGCCTCCCGGCCCATCGCGGCCCGGCCAGCGGGGTCCCCGGCCAGGGCGTCCAGGCAGCGTGCGAGCTCCTCCGGATCCCCGGGCGCAACGAGCAGCCCGTTCCGGCCAGGATGGACCAGCTCTGGCAGCGCCACCGCGTTCGCCGCGACCACGGGCAGGCCGACGGCGAGAGCCTGGAGCGTCGCGATGCTCTGCAGTTCCGCGTCGCTCGGCATCGCGAAGATATCGGCCGCATCGAACAGTCCGGGGAGCTCCGAGTCCGGCACGAACCCCAGGAACTGCACCCGTCGCGACAGACCCAGCCGGTCCCGCAGCGCCACCAGGCGACGCCGTGCGACCCCACGACCGGCCACGAGCAGGTGGAGCCGCGGGTCCCGCGCCCGGGCCATCGCCTCGATGAGCACGTCAACGCGCTTCTCCGGGTCGAGTCGTCCGACATACAGGACGAGCAGCGCCGTGTCCGGCAGGTTCTGCGCAGCCAGCAGCCGCATCCGATCGGCCTGGCCACGAGGACGGAACCGCTCGAGGTCCACCCCGCACGAGATGGGCACCGGGGCCGCCGCGACGCCGTGGCGCACCAGCAGCCCGGCTGCCGTGGCGGTCGGGGTCGTCACCGCGCGAGCGTCCCGGAACACGCCGCGCACCGTGGCCCACAACATCTCCTCGGTCACGGAACGGACGGGGCCGGGAAGCGGCGCGTACGCCGTGAAGTTGCGCGGCATGAAGTGGTTGGTGGCCACCAGCGGGACGTCCTGGCGGCGTGCCTCGGCGGACGCGGCGCGGCACAGGGGGAAGTGATCCTGCACGTGGACCACATCGGGTGCGAACTCGCGGAACAGGCGCGCCAGTCGGTCGGTCGGGCGGACCGTGATGGCGACGTCCGCGTCGCCGAGCCTGACGCCGATGCCCGGGAGCCGGTGCAGCCGGAGGTTCCCTACCTGCGAGGCCGCCTCGTGCAGCGTGGGAGCAGGCGTCACCACCAGCACCCGGTGGTCGCGCTCCGCCATCCCCGTGGCGAGCTCCCCGGCGAACGTGGCCTGGCCGTTGACGAGCGGCGGATAGCTCTGGCTGACGATGGCGATGCGCACGACTGCTGCCCGCTGCTGTGACCGGAGACGCTGATCCGGGGACCCGGATCACGGCCCTCCAGCGTACTCGCTGCGCGAAGGGTCCCGGGCGCGTCAGTCCTCGTCGAGCCGTGCAGCGAGCGTCGCCGCGGCCCGCCGCAGGCCACGCACCCGGCGTCGCGCGGGGTCATCCGGCCCGGCGAGATCCCCGTCCGGCACCGCCTCGAACCGCTCGATCTGATCCACCAGCCAGAGGAAGAGGGTCACGTCGTCGTCGGTGCCGCGGATCGGCTCCGTGGACGCGGCCCCGCGCAGCGGGGGCGTCGGGACCGGATGCGACGCGGGCAAGGCCGAGACCCCCTCGACCGCCGGCATCCTACCGGAGGCCGCTGCCCGCGCCAGCGGGAACCGGGCTCTCCGCGGGCGGGCCGTCGAGCCGCCACTCCAGGAGCCCCCCGTGCGGGGCCTGGTACCCGCACCGTGTGCAGGTCCAGCGGAGAGGACCAGGCGACGTCGCGCGCGCGAGCCGCAACTCGCCCCTGGACCCCGGTGCGGCCACGAGCACGTCGCGCACCCAGGTCTGGCCCGCGCAGCGCGGGCAATCGATGGTCGTCACGCCGTTGACTATCCGCCAACGGCGCGCCGCGCGGCGACGGATGGATGGCCCAATTGCACCTGCCCGGAAGAGTGGGTCCCGGCAGGCCCCTCGGAATGTGCCGACCAACGCTCCACCCTTGGGGTCGGGTGGCACGTACGGCGCGGACGCGGTCCGGTCGATCATGGGTCGCGTCGCGAAGAG
>JAKAHX010000299.1 GCA_021814735.1 Chloroflexota bacterium
GTCGTTCACGATGAAGTTCGCGTGCTTCTGGCTCACGCTGGCCCCGCCGATCCGGCGGCCCTTGAGCCCCGCGCGGTCGATCAGCTCGCCCGCCGACGGGCCGGTCGGCGGGTTGCGGAAGACGCTCCCCGCCGACGGCATCCCCACCGGCTGGTGGAGCCGGCGCCAGCGGCGGATCTCGTCGAGCCGCTCGTCGATGACCGACCGCTCGGCCGGCACGAGCGCGAAGGTAGCCCACGTGACCAGGTCGGGGACCCGCGCGCGCGGGTGCTTGAGCCGGCTCTCCCGGTAGGCCAGCCCGAGGCCGTCGGCGTCGAACACGGCCTCGGCGCCGTCCTCCCCGGACAGGACGCTCGCCTCCGCCAGCACCGCGCGCACGTCCGACCCATGTGCGCCGGCGTTGGCCCAGACCGCGCCGCCCACGGTGCCCGGGATGGCGAGCGCGAACTCCACCCCGGAGAGCCCCGCCTCGCGCGCCACGGTCGCCAGGCGCGCCATGGGGACGCCCGCCTCCACCGTGATCCGCGGGCCGTCCACCCGGATTCCCTCGGCGCGCACCTGCACGACCAGGCCGGGCATCCCCCGGTCGGAGATCACCAGGTCCGACCCGCGCCCCAGCAGGAAGAGCGGCAGCTCGCGGGTCCGCGCGAAGCGGGCCAGCGCGCGCAGCTCGAAGAGGTTGCGCGCGACCGCGAACAGGTCGGCCGGACCGCCCACGCGCATGGTGGTGAAGCGCGCCAGCGGCTCGTCCCGGGACGTCCGGATCCCGAGCCGTCGCTGGATCTCCGCGCCCAGGCGTGCCTGCTCCTCGGGGGTGAGCCGCGGCGGCGTCGCGGTCGTCATGGATGCGTCAGGGTCGTGGGGTGGCCGTCCCCGGACGTCGTGTGGCCGTCCCGCGGACACCGCGCAATCGCCGCAGCCATCATGCGGCCGCCCCGCGGCTGAGCGCCTGCACCTCGCCCGGCGTGGGCAGCGGCCGGCGCTCGGCCAGGGCCAGCACCAGCGCGGCCACCGCGTCCGCGGCGCCCGGCCGGCCCAGGGAGCGGCTCGCGCTGCTCAACTCCAGGTGCCGCCTGGGGTCCGCCAGGATCCCCACCGCGTCGAGCAGCGCCGCCCCGTCGAACGCCTCGTCGGCGATCACCACGGCCGCTCCGGCATCCGCCACCGAGCGCGCGTTCGCGGCCTGGTGCGCGGCCGCGTGGGGGTACGGCACCAGCACCAGCGGCGTCCCCAGCGCCGTGACCTCGGCGATCGTGGACGCCCCCGCCCGGCCCACCACCAGGTCGGCCGCGGCCAGCGCGTCGGCCATCTCCTCGCGGAGGAAGGGGTAGGGCCGGTAGCGCTCGCGGGCGGGCGCCGGCAGCGACTCGCGCCGGGCCAGCGCCGCCCCGTACGCCGACTCGCCGGTGACGTGCAGCACGATCGCCCGCTCCGCGAGCTCGGGGAGCGCCTCCTCGACCGCGCGGTCGAAGCGCTGCACCGCCTGCGATCCGCCGAAGACGAGGACCGCCCGGGCGTCGGCGGGGATCTCGAAATGGCGGCGCGCCGCGAGCCGGTCCACCCCCGCCAGGTCGCGGATCGGCGTGCCGGTGACGTAGCAGCGGCCGGGGAGGCGCCGGCACGTCTCGGGGAAGCTGACCGCCAGCACGTTCGCGAGTCGCGCGATGGCCCGCACGCTCCGGCCAGGCACCACGTTCCCCTCCCAGAGCAGGAGCGGCACCCGGAGCAGCGCGGCCGCCATCGCCACGGGGAGTGCCACGTATCCGCCCGTGGTGAAGACGGCCGAGGGGCGCAGGCCCGCCACCAGGGCGAGCGCCTGGGGGAACGAGGCGCCCAGCCGGGCGGGGTCCACGAGGGCAGGCAGCGAGGCGTCCACCGTGCGCAGCGAACGCAGCAGCAGCCGGGTCACCGGGATCCCGGCTCCCGGCACCACCCGGGCCTCCAGGCCCCGGTGGCCGCCGATCCAGCGCAGGTCAAGGTCGGCGCGTCGTCGGCGCAGCGAGTTGGCGACGGCGAGTGCCGGGTAGACGTGTCCGCCCGTCCCGCCCCCCGCGATCAGTATCCGCATCGTTCCACGCACCTCGGGGCAGGGTCTCGCGCGAGATGGACAGCAGGATCCCGACGGCCGCCAGGCTGATCGTCAGCGAGGAGCCGCCCGCACTGATGAAGGGCAGGGTGATCCCGGTGATCGGCAGGAGCGCCACCACCACCCCCACGTTGATCACCGCCTGCACGGTGATCCAGGCCGTGATGCCCGCCGCCAGCAGCCCGCCGAACGTGTCGGGCGCGGACAGCGCGACCCGGAACCCCTCGTAGGCCAGCAGCGCGAAGAGGCCGATCACCACGAGTCCGCCCAGCAGGCCGAACTCCTCGCCGATGATGGCGAAGATGAAGTCGTTCGACGCGTTGGGCAGGTACAGGCCCGAGGCGAGGCGGCTGGCCCCGAGGCCGGAACCGAAGATCCCGCCGAGCCCCAGCGCCAGCAGGCCCTGGATGGTCTGCAGGCCCTTGCCCGTGGGGTCGCTCCAGGGGTCCAGGAACGCCCGGATCCGTTCCAGCTGGTACGGGTTGGAGAGGATCACCAGGACGACCCCGCCGATGCCGGCGGGGACCAGCACGAAGAACTGCCAGAGGTTCGCGCCGGCCACGAAGAAGAGGATGAACGCGGTCAGGGCAATGACCCCGGTGGTGCCCAGGTCCGGTTCCTTGAGCACCAGCAGGATGATCGGCGCCGTGATCAGCAGGAACGGGAGCGTCCCGTGGCGGATTCCTCGCACCGCGGTGCCCCGGCGCGCCAGCCAGTGGGCGAGGTAGACCACCAGCGCGAGCTTGGCGAACTCCGCGGGGTGGATCGCCGGGAGCGGCCCGACCTGCAGCCAGCGCGCGGAGCCGCCCACGCGCACCCCGATCCCCGGCAGCAGCACCAGCACCAGCAGAGCCAGCGCGGCCCCGTACATCGGGATGGAGAGCAGCCGCCAGTACCGGTAGTCGATCTGCATCGTGACGACCATCGCGATGACCCCAAGGACCGCCCAGAGGAGCTGCGGCCCCACGACCGCGAAGGTGTTCTGCGAGAGCACGTACGAGCGGATCGCGGAGCTGGAGTAGACCATGAGGATCCCCACCGCGGTGAGCGCGACCACGGCCAGGATCACCAGGTACTCGGGCTCGTGGCGCTCCCGCTGCAGGCCGACGCTGCGCCCGGCGGGCGAGCGGCCCAGCCATGCGTCGAGCGCCGAGCCGAGCCGGGTGCGGACGTCCAGCCCGCCGGCGGCGCGCGCCGCCTGGGCCCGGG
>JAKAHX010000300.1 GCA_021814735.1 Chloroflexota bacterium
GCGCGATCGTCGTCGGGCTGCTCACCCAGTCGCTGGGGCTGGCGCTCGCACTCGGCCTCGCCCTGGCCTCCGGCACCCCGTTCCCGTCGCCGGCCGGTGCGGGCTGGGCGCTGCTCGCCGGGACGGCCGGCATCGTGGGGCTGCTCGCGTTCTACCGGGGCCTCGCGACCGGCGCGATGAGCCTGGTGGCGCCCGTCGCGGCGGTCGTGGGGGCCGGCCTTCCGGTGGCGGCCGGGTTCGTGTTCGGGGAGCGGCTCGACCCCGGGCAGATGGCCGGGATCGTGACCGCGCTCGCGGCCGTGGCCATGGTGTCGCGCCCGTCGAACGGTGCCTCCGCCGGGCGCCGGGGCACGTGGCTGGCGCTGTTCGCCGGGCTCGGGTTCGCCGTCTTCTTCGTCGGGATGGACCGCGCCTACGTCGCGGGCGCCGGGCTGTGGTGGCCCCTGCCGATCGCCCGAACGGCGTCGGTCGTGATCACGTCGCTCGCCGTCCTCGCCACCGGCCGGGCCGGGGGCGTCCTGCGGGCCGTCTCGCCGGTAGTGGTGCTGTCGGGCGTGGGCGACATCGCGGGCAACGTGGGCTTCATGCTGGCGCGTGCGCAGGGACCGCTGGGCCCCGCGGCCGTGCTCGGGTCGCTCTACCCGGCCGTGACGGTGATGCTCGCGTGGACGTTCCTGGACGAACGGCTGTCCCGGGCGCACCTGGCAGGCGTGCTGCTGGCCTTCGCCGGCATCGTCCTGATCGCCGCCGCCTGATCGCGGGCCGTCCGGCGACCGTCAGCCCGCGACCCGCTCGTCCAGCGCGCGTCCCCAGTGGAGGACCCGCACGGCGAAGAGCACGCCGAACGCGGCGAGGACCAGGATCGCGCCGGCGGCGATCGACGCGTCGAGGCCGCCACCCTCGAACTCCGCGTAGACCAGCAGGGGGAGCGTCTGCGTGCGTCCCCCGAAGTTGCCCGCGAACATGATGGTGGCGCCGAACTCCCCCAGTGACCGCGCCCAGCTCATCACGAGGCCGGCCGCCAGCGCGGGAGCGGCGAGGGGCAGGGTGATGTGCCGGAAGACCCGGAACTCGCTCGCGCCATCGGCGCGGGCCGCGTCTTCCGCGTCCCGCTCCACGCCCGCGATCCCGGTGCGGGCGCTGCGCACGAAGAACGGCGCTGCCACGAAGGTCTGGGCCAGGATCACGGCCGCGGTCGTGAAGGGGATCGCGATCCCGGCGGACCCGAGCAGCGGGCCGAGCACACCCGACCGACCCAGCGCGAGCAGCAGGGCGAGGCCGGCCACCGATGGCGGCAGCACGATGGGCAGATCCACGATCGTCTCGACCAGCGCGGCGCCCCGGAACGGCCGCCGCGCCAGCGTCCATGCCAGGGGGATCCCGAAGAGTGCCGTCAGCACGAGGCTCACGGTCGTGGTGAGGAGGCTGAGCCCGAGGGCGTCCAGGACGGCCCGACTCCCGAGGGCCGCGGCGAGCGAGCCACCCAGGGCCGCGCGTCCGACCAGGGCCACCACCGGCAGCCCCAGGAAGAGGACCGCGAGCCCGATCAGCCCCGCCATCCCCAGGCGACCGGCGATCCCGGGCCGGCCCACGGGTCCGGCGTGTGCGATCTCCCGGGCCTCGGTCGCCGCGGCGGCGCGAGGCCGGGAGGCATCCGCGGTCACGGGGTGAGGAACCCGAAGCGCGCCAGGATCGCCTGCCCGCCGGGTCCGGCCAGCCACGCGAGGAACGCCGCGGCCGCACGCGCGTGCGCCGACCCGCTGACCACGACGCCTTCGTACGTCGCGGGCACGTTCGCCGCGTCGGGGATCGGGATCGTCCGCACGTGCGTGGACGAGGCAGCGTCGGTGACGTAGACGATCGCCGCGTCCGCCTCGTCGAGCTCGATCTTGGCGAGCACCGCCCGAACGTCGTCCTCGTGCGAGATGACGTTGGCGGCATATCGTGCGGCGAAGTCCGCCGGGTAGCCGGGCTGGCGCGCGAGGTTCGCCACGACCTGGTCGGCGTACTTGGTGATGGGCACCTGGCTGCCGGCGGCCACGATCCGCACGCCGGGGCGAGCCAGGTCCGCCGGCGTCCGCACGTGCGCGGGGTTGGAGGACGGGACCACCACGGTCAGGCGGTTGCCGGCAAAGGGAACGGCGGTGCCATCCGCCATGCCCTCGCGCACCAGCGCCTGTGCGTTGGCGGTGTCCGCGGACAGGAACAGGTCGGCCGGCGCGCCCTGCTCGATCTGGACCCGCAGGGCTGCCGACGACCCGGTGGAGACGGTGAACGAGGCGCCGGGGTGGCCGGCCTGGTAGGCCGAGTCCGCCGCCGCGAGGGCGTCCACCAGCGAGGCGGCGGCCAGGATGGTCAGATGCGCGGTCGGCCCGGCCGATGCGTCCGGCGACACGCCCGGGGACGCTGGTGGCGTGTCCGCGGCGGTGGGTACCGACGACCCGCCTGGCACGGAGCGCTCCGTCGCGCCTGGCCCGGTGAGCGCGCTCGACCCTGCCGCTCGCGAGGCGGCGCCGGTGGCGGCGGAGCACCCGGCGGCCAGGAGCGCGACAGCGAGCAGGGCCGCGAGCAGCCGCGGGCCGCGGGTGGTTCCCGCGTTCCCGCGCTGTCCCCGACCTGCATGGGGTGTCCGCCGGCCCCTGGAGGCGGATGCCTCCCACCGACTGGATGGCATCACCGTCTGTCGCTCCGGATCACGCCCGTCCCGCGCCCGGGGACGGCACCTCGATCACCACGTTGGTTGCCTTGACCACGCCGACCGCCTCCACGCCCGGCGCCAGGCCGAGCTCGTCCACCGCCTCGGCGGTCATGATGCTCACGATGCGGTGCGGTCCGGCCAGGATCTCGACCACCGCCACGACACCGTCGCGCTGGACGCGGGTCACGATCCCTGGAAACCGGTTCCGGGCCGACTGTGCGGCGATCGGTCGATCCGGCACGGACGCGCGCCGCTCGGCAAGCAGCCGGGTGACTTCGCCGAGCGGCACCAGGCGCTGCCCGCCCTCCGAGCGCCTGGTCAGCAGGCGTCCCTCCATCTCCCATCGGCGGAGCGTCTCCACCGAGACACCCAGCATCTCGGCGGCCAGTCCGATGCGGACCTCGGGGTCCTGCCCACTCATAGCGAGGAATACTGCGCCATTTCCGGTCCCGCGTCCAGAAACGCCGGCTCAGCTACCTCACGCCGCTCGCGCCACCGCCTGGCGGGCCATCCAGGGGCGGGCGAGCGCGAAGGCCACCGCCACCACGGCCGCCGATGCCGCCCCGCCTGCC
>JAKAHX010000301.1 GCA_021814735.1 Chloroflexota bacterium
CGGGCCCGGAGCGCGAGCTGGACGGCTCGCTCCGCGCGGGCCGCATCCGGCTGGACCTGGTCCGTCACGAGGTGCGCGTCGGCGAGATCCCGGTGCACCTCACGCCCAGGGAATACGAGCTGCTGCGGGTGCTGGCCACGGCCCGGGGTCGGGTGGTCACGCACCATCGGCTGCTCGAGACAGTCTGGGGCCGGGCATACGCGGACGAGGGGCACTATCTCCACGTCTACGTGAGCCAGCTGCGCCGCAAGCTGGACGCGGCCGACCCGGCCGGCGACGCCGGGGGTGCCATCGTCTCGGAACCCGGCGTCGGCTACCGGCTCGAGCCCACGTGAGGCCACTTCTTGAGCGTTCCCTGAGCCCGAGCACCCCGCGCGGTACCGCCCGCTTCTTGGTGCCCAGGGCCATGCTTGAGGCATGGAAGGGGACGTGGACGTCAGGCATGCCCGCGAGACGCAGGACCTGGCCGCCGCGATCGCGCTGGTGAGCGGTGGGACCAGCCGGTGGGTCATGGTGTGCGGCGTGCTCGACCCCGGGGCGGCGATGCAGGACGCGGCCACCCGGGCGCGGTTGGCCCACGTGGACCTGCGGCAGACCGCGCCGGACACGATCATGGTCGTGGCCCCGGGCACGTCCGCGAACGTCGGCCGTCGCGCGACCGTCTCCCATGGCCGGGGCCTGGCACAGGCCGTGCTTGCCGTTGCGGGTCGCCTCATCGGAGAATAGCGCCCGCACATGACACCCCCGGAGATCCAGCACGGGCGCAAGCCCGGTGACGTCCGCGTGCGCGTCGCGCGGCCCCACACGCGGTACTTCCGCTACGTCGCGCCCGGCGTCTTCGCGGCCAAGCTGGCCGCGGACGAGCCGACCACGACGGGCGGGCGCCTCTGGGCCGCCGCGCGGCGGGCGCTCTTCGGCCGTCCGCTCTCCACGGAACAGGAGATCGAGGAGCGCCTTCCCAAGTGGAAGGCGCTGCCGGTCTTCTCCTCGGACGTCATGTCGTCCGTGGCCTACGCGACGCAGGCCAGCCTGTACACGCTCCTCGGCGTGGGGACGATCGCGTTCGGCTGGCTGCTGCCGATCTCGGTCGCGATCGTGGGCGTCCTCGCCCTGGTCACCCTCTCGTACCGCCAGACGATCCGGGCCTACCCCAACGGCGGCGGCAGCTACATCGTGGCCCATGCCAACCTCGGGGTGCTCCCGGGCCTGGTCGCGGCAGCCGCGCTGCTCACCGACTACGTCCTGACGGTCGCGGTCAGCGTGTCGAGCGGCGTCCAGGCGCTGTACTCGCTCTTCCCGCCGCTGCTGCCCCTCGCGGTGCCCCTGATCGTGCTCTTCATCCTCTTCGTGATGTCGATCAACCTCCGGGGCATCCGGGAGAGCGGCACGATCTTCGCGGCGCCGACGTACATCTTCCTGGGCAGCGCGCTGCTGCTGATCGCGATCGGCGTGCTGCGCACGATCCTCGGCGCGACACCGCACGTGACCGATGTCGTGCCGGCGCAGGTGCCGCGCGAGACGTTCGGCCTGCTGCTCCTGATGCGCGCGTTTGCCGACGGCTGCTCGGCCATGACCGGGACGGAGGCCGTGGCCAACGGCGTGCCGGCGTTCAAGCCGCCCGAGTGGCAGAACGCCCGGACGACGATGCTGATCATGTCCCTGCTGCTCGGCACGATGTTCCTGGGCACGTCGTTCCTCGCCCATGTCACCGGCGCGTTGCCCGCGGCGAGCGGCGAATCGGTCCTGTCCCAGATCGGTCGGTCCGTCTTTGGCCGAGGCGTCCTGTGGTACGTGCTGCAGCTCTCCACCATGGGGATCCTGGTGCTGGCGGCGCAGACCAGCTTCGCCGACTTCCCTCGCCTCTCGTCCATCCTGGCGCGCGACGGCTACATGCCTCGCAACTTCGCGTTCCGCGGCGAGCGGCTTGCCTTCAACGCGGGGATCGTGGTCCTTGCCGCCGTGTCGATCGCGCTCGTCGTGGTGTTCGAGGGCAACGTGGAGGCGCTGATCCCGCTGTACGCGATCGGCGTCTTCACGGCGTTCACCTTGTCGCAGGCCGGCATGGTGCGCCACTGGTTCAAGGAACGCGGCCCGGGCTGGCGCACCAGCGCCTTCTTCAACGGGCTGGGCGCGGTGACCACGGCGATCGTGGTGGTCATCTTCGTGATCGCCAAGTTCGCGCTGGGGGCCTGGATCGTCATCGTGATCGTGCCGATCCTGGTCGTCCTGATGCTGCTGGTGCACCGCGAGTACGAGGCAGAGGCACGGGAGCTCGACGTCCGCCCGACGGCCCTGATCCGCCCGCCGCGGCGCCGGCAGCGCGTGATCGTCGCCGCCCCGGCCTTCACCCGCGCGGTCGTGCAGGCCGTCAAGATCGCCCGGACGACGTCGTCGGACGTCTCGATCGTGCACGTGGCGGAGGACCCGGAGCGGGGCGAGGCGTTCCGCAGCCGGGTGGAGCACCAGATGCCGGGCGTCCCGGTGGTGCTCATCGAGTCGCCCTATCGCTCGCTGGTCCGGCCGTTCCTCCGCTACCTGGAGGTGGCGCGCGCCGAGGACCCGGACGCGGTGCTGGTGGTGATGATCCCCGAACTCGAGGCACGCCACTGGTGGGAGCGGGTGCTGTTCAACCAGAACTCGCGGCGGATCCGCAACGCCCTGGTCGGGCTCCCCGACATCGTGGTGCTGGACGTGCCGTACCGCCGCGAGGGCCTGCAGCCCGCGGCGGCCGAGACGACGGCCGACTGATCCGCCCGCGGCCGATTGATGCGCGCGGCGGCCGACTGATCGGCGCGGCGGCCGACTGATCGGCGCGGCGGCCGACTGATCCGCCCGCGGGCGGCTCAGGGATCCTGGCGGCTTCCCGTGCGGGCCCGGACCTCCAGGGCAGATCGCCAGGCGGACACCGCGGCCGGCCACCAGCGGTCGATCGCGTCGTCGCTGCCGTACCACCTGCCCCCCAGCTGGCCGTGCGCCACGTCGTCCAGCGTGATCTGGAGCGCCCCCTCGAGGTGTGCCGACCCGACCGGCACGATCCCGTCGCCGCGGGCTGCGCGGCCCTCGGGGCCCATGATCCCGGCGTAGATCCTGCCGGCGAACCGGTGCCGCCACGGGCCCGCCGTGTCCCCGGGTGACCGCCCGGGCACGAGCGTGGAGGCCACCGTCACGTATCCGGTCGCGGGCGCCAGGGCGGCGCCGGGCAGCACCGCGGCGAGGAACCGGGCGGCGTCCGCGCCGGGGCCATCGCGCCACGCCCCAC
>JAKAHX010000010.1 GCA_021814735.1 Chloroflexota bacterium
GCTCGATGGCCACCAGGCCGCCGTCGCCGGCCGCGAGATGCAGCATGCCCCATGGCGCAGGGTGCCGGACGAAGGCAGCCACGGGCCGCGCAACGTGCGGCGCCGTCCCGATCACGGCGTGGTTGGCCGCCGTGCCTGGCGCGCGGGTGCTCCTGCCTGCCGGGGTGTCGCTGCGGCGGGGCGCCGTCCCACGGGCCCGGAGCGCCCCCTGCGAGGCCGCTCCCGCGTCCTGATCCCGCGCCGGCGTCTCGCCGGACAGAGCCCGCACCACGTCGTGCGTCCGCCGAGCCGCCCCGACCAGTTCATCCTCCAGGGCTGCCGGAGCCGGCAGCGGGTCGCCCAGGCGCAGGAGCCGCTCCAAGGCCGCCCGTCCAGGCCGGGCGCCTGGGCTGCCTGCTCCGTCCCTCGGCCGCTGCGTCCTCATCGCTCCGCCTCCATCCATGGCGCGAGGAGCGTGCGCAGCCTTCGCAGGCCCTGGCTGACATGCTGCCGGGCCGTGACGTCGTTGCACCCGAGCGCGGCCGCGACGTCGCGGTAGGGCCGGTCCTCCAGCACGCGCCGGACGACGGCCACTCGCTGCCGATCGCTGAGTTCGAGGAGCGCGAGGCGGACGGCGTCCCGCAGCTCGGCCGCGGCGACGTGTTCGACGGGGTCGCCATCACCGGCAGGACGACGCCCCTCCCACCACGCGAGGGCCGCGGCGGAGCCTCCGAGGGCCTCCATAGGAACGGTGTCGGTCCCGGCGTGCGCGACCGGAGGCGGCTCGTCACCGGCCGCCTGCCAGGGCTCGGTGATGCCGATGCCCGCGCGCACGCGCCGGCGTCGGTGCGCGTCACGCGCGAGATTGCCCGCGATGCGGTACAGCCATGCACGGACGTTGGCATCCGCGGCCAGGCGCGGATAGGCACGAACGGCACGGACACACGTGTCCTGGAGCAGGTCTGCGGCGTCCTCGGCCGTCGGGGCCAGGCGTCGGAGGTAGCGGTACAGCTCCGCCTCGTGCGCCGCGAGCACCTGGTCGAATGCGGGCACGACCGGCCCCGCGGGCGGCGTCGCAGCATCCGACGCATGGGGGGTCTCGTCACGGGAGGGCGGCGTCCCTGCCCGCGCCCGGTGGGTCCGTGCCCCTGACGGGAGCGGCGAGGACCGGGCCGGCCGGGGCGCCGTGGGCGGAAGCGTCATCACGCCCAGTGTGACGCGCCGGGGCGCCATTCGTGAAGGCTGCGAACGGGTGAAGGATCGTTCATCGTTCCTTACCTGGCCGGCGGGGCGCCGTTTCAGATGGCTTTAAGGAACCGCGGGCAGCATGCACGACATCGGCGGAGCGGATCCGGGCCCTCGACCACGCACCGGCCGGGATCGGCCCATCCGCTCCGCCGGTCCTCATCTCGAACCACACGCGGCCACCCGCGAGGGTGCCGCCTCACCGGGACGAAGGCATGACCGCACCTGCTCGTACCCTCCAGCGCGTCCCCCTGCCCAGGGCGTGGTCGGTGCGCGCCAGCGACCTGGCCGCGCTCGCCATCGGGAACGCCGTCCTGATCGGCGCCATGTGGGTTCGCCATGGGCAGCTCGCCGAGCTCGGCTCTCCGTCGGGGATCCTGATCGCGGCAGGGCAGCTGGCGGCCCTCTACGGCACCTACCTGGTGCTGCTGCAGCTGATCCTGATGTCGCGGAGCCCCTGGCTGGACCAGGTCCTTGGATCGGACCGCGTCGCCGCGCTGCACCGCTGGGTCGGCTTCTCGGGGATCCTGCTGCTGGTGGCCCACGGGGTCTTCACCGTCGTCGGCTACGGGCTGGCCACGGGCAGTGGCGTCCTCGCCGAGGCGCTCACGATCCTCACGTCCTACCCGTACGTCCTCATGGCCACCGCCGGAATGGCGCTCTTCGTAGCGATCGGGATCAGCTCCGTGGGGGCCGTGCGCCGGCGCCTGTCGTACGAGACCTGGTACGGGCTGCACCTGTACGCGTACCTGGCGATCGCCCTCGCCTTCCTGCACCAGCTCGCGGTGGGGACCGACTTCACGACCGATCCCGTCGCGCGGATCTACTGGATCGCGCTGTACGTGGTGGCCGGCGCGCTGATGTTGATCTTCCGCTTCGCGCAGCCCGTGACACTCTCGCTTCGCCACCGACTGCGCGTCGCCAACGTGGTCGAGGAGGCCCCCGGGGTCGTCTCGATCTACATGACGGGCCGCGATCTCGACCAGCTCGCCACGCGGGCCGGCCAGTGGTTCCGCTGGCGCTTCCTCACGCCGGAGGACTGGTGGCGCAGCCACCCGTTCTCTCTGTCCGCCGCCCCCAACGGCCGGTTCCTCCGTGTGACGGTGAAGGCACAGGGCGACCAGACGCAGAAGCTGCAGCGCGTGCGCATCGGGACCCCGGTCTTCCTCGAGGGGCCGTACGGCAACATGACCGGCGCCGCGCGGACCCGGCCCAAGGTGCTGTTGATCGCCGGAGGGATCGGGGTCACGCCGCTGCGTGCGCTCCTCGAAGAGCTGCCCGCCGCTCCCGGAGACCTGACGCTGGTCTACCGGGCCAGCCGCCCGCAGGACCTGGTCTTCCGGCGGGAACTCGAGCAGCTCTCGGCGATCCGCGGCGCCACGGTCCACTACCTCGTCGGCCGCCGCGGGACGCGTGCCATGCCCGGCGATCCGCTCGCCCCGGAGGCCCTTCGGCGCCTGGTCCCCGACGTGCGCCAGCACGACGTCTACGTCTGCGGGCCGCTGCCCATGATGGAGGCGGTCCGGCGCAGCCTGCGGGCGCTCCACGTGCCCGACGCCCAGGTCCACGACGAACGCTTCGCCTTCTGAACGCCGGAGTACCCGATCATGCTTCCTCGTCGCGCCGTCATCGCGATCGCCACCACGGCGGTTGCCCTGGCTCTCCTCCTGAACTTCAAGACGTCACCCGCCCCGCTCCCCGGATCCATGTCCGCGCTCGTCGGGTCACCGGCCGTGGCGACCGCGCCAAGCGCACAGCCCGCCGGCGACGCCGCCGTCTCCGGGAGTTCGGGCAGCGCGGCCGGCGCGTCGTCCGGCAGCGGCGGGTCCTCCCCGTCGGGATCGACCAGCAGCACGGCCGGCGCGTCGTCCGGCAGCGGTGCGTCCTCTGCCGCCGGATCGAATGGCAGCGCGCAGGGAACCTCGCTGAAGAGCGGCCAGTTCACCGGGCCGGTCGTCCAGATCCCGTTCGGCAACGTCCAGGTGCAGGTGACCATCCAGGGCGGGCGCATCGTCGACGTGCAGCCCCTCCAGATGCCGACCGCGCACATGCTCTCGCAGCAGATCGCCGCGTATGCGGCCCCGATCCTGCGCCAGGAGGTGCTCCAGGCGCAGAGCGCGCAGATCAACCTCGTCTCGGGAGCCACCTACACCAGCGAGGCATACGCACAGTCCCTGCAGGGCGCCCTCGATCAGGCGCTGGCATGATCGCCCCTGCGCACGCGGGCCCCGGCGGGGACGTGGGGCCGCACGACCCGACGGGCGGGTCTTCCGCGCCGCCTCGGGGCACCTGGCCGGCGCGCGGCGCGCGGCTGCTGCGCGTCGAGCACATCATGGGCACGGCGATCACGATCGACGTGCGCGACGGCGCGGTGGGCCCCGGGGACCTGGATGCGGCCTTCGATCAGCTCCGGCGCGCCGACGCCACGTTCAGTCCGTTCCGGCCCGACAGTGAGATCAGCCGCCTCGGCCGCGGTGAGCTCCGTGAGTCGGACTGCAGCCTCGCCGTCCGCCAGGTGCTCGCACTCTGCGACGACCTGTACCGCACGAGCGGCGGCTTCTTCGACGCCCGGGGTCATCGCCCGGACGGGCGCCCGGATCCGACCGCGGTGGTCAAGGGATGGGCCGTCGAGGAGGCGGCCTGGATGCTGACCGAGGCCGGCGCCCGCCGGTTCGCGATCAATGCCGGCGGAGACATCGTCGTCCGGGGTGGCATCGACGACCGGCTGCCGTGGCGCGTGGGGATCCGCCATCCCCATCGGGCCGACCGGGTGGCCGCCGTGCTGGTGCTCCGGGACGGGGCCGTCGCGACCTCGGGGGCCTACGAGCGTGGCCAGCACATCGTGAACCCGCACACCGGCCAGCCTCCCCTGGGGCTGGTCAGCGTCTCCGTGGTCGGCCCCAGCCTGACGTACGCGGACGCCTACGCCACCACCGCGTTCGTCATGGGCCTGGATGGTCTCGCGTGGGTTGCCGGGCACCCGGGTTTCGACGCGTACGCGATCACCGCCGACGACCGGGTGATCTGGACCCCGGGGCTCGACGATCGCCTCGCTCGATGATCGGCGCCGCGATGGCGTCGCGTCCGCCTGCCTCCGGGCACGGATCTCGTGGCGAGACGAGGTCGCCCAGCGGGGCTGCGCTGCCGGGTCAGTTTTCAGGATCAGTTCAGCCTAGACGCGTACACCGTGCACCAAGGGATGCGGAGTTTCGAGTGATCGCCCAGCACTGGGAGCCATGACCATGAACAACGAGACGGGCCTTCCGGCGGAGCCCTCCGCCACGCCCGTGGACGTGCCGGACGTCGCGCGTCCGGCACATGCAGTCGACGCCGAGCGCGTCCCCGCCGCGGATCCCGAGCGGCCCGCGGCGATGTCATCAGGATCCGAGGCCGCATCTGCCACCTCCGCCCCGACCACGCCCACACTGCCCGCCCCGGCGGACTTCGTGCCCGCGCCGGGGATGGACGCGGCACCGGTCTGGACGCCGCCCGCCGAGGCAGCCCTCGGTGCGGCCGGGCCGTCGTCGACGCCGGAACCGAACGCGGCTTCCGCTGGGACGCCGCCCGTGCCGTTCACGTCACCCGTACCGTCTGCGTCACCGACATGGTCCGCGGGGTCCGTGCCGCCCACGGCCGCGCCGGCGCCCCGCCGCAGGCGCCAGGTCCCGGTCGCAGGCATCATTGCTGCGGCGGTCCTCTCGGCCGTCCTCTCCTCCGGTGGCACGTATGCCGTGATCACCCTGACGGCGCCGTCCCAGGCCAGCGCGCCCGTCGCCCGTCTCGCCTCGACGGCCACCGCGCCGGCCACCGCGCCGGCCGCGATCAGCACCAGCGACGCGATCGTCCGGGTCGCGGCGGAGGCCAGCAAGTCGGTCGTGACCATCACGTCCACGGGGGCGACCGGCTTCTCGCCGTTCTCGGTCCCGGAGACCGGCGTGGGTTCCGGCTTCGTGGTCTCGTCCGATGGGCTGATCCTGACCGCCAACCACGTCGTGGCCGGCAGCACTTCGCTGACCGTGACGCTCCCCAGTGGCCGGCAGGTCTCCGCGACGGTCGTGACCACCGATCCGACGCACGACCTGGCGCTGATCAAGGCGGACGCCACCGGCCTGGTCCCGCTCCCGCTCGGCGACTCCACGAACCTCACGGTCGGCCAGCTTGCGATCGCCGTGGGCAGCCCGCTCGGCACCTTCAACGACACCGTCACGAACGGCATCGTCTCTGCGCTCGGGCGGAGCATCACGGCCGCTGACCCGGCCACCGGACAGGCCACGCGGCTCAGCGGGCTCATCCAGACAGACGCGGCCATCAACCCCGGGAACAGTGGCGGCCCGCTCCTGGACGCCTCCGGCAACGTGATCGGCGTGATCACGGCACAGGCGAGTGGCGCACAGGGCGTCGGGTTCGCGATCCCGATCAACCAGGCGAAGAGCCTCATGGCGGGCGTGCCTGCCGCGTGATCGAACGTCGTTCCGGCCCGAGGCGCTTCCGGGAAGGCGCACGGCCCAGCACCCATCGCGAGACCCCGGTCGGGACGGCCGGGGTCTGCACCTGTCATCTCTCTGGAAGGGACACTCGATGAGACTCAAGATACTGGCTGCGGTCCTCCTGATCGTGATCGGCGTGGGGGCGGTCGGCTTCGCGGTCTTCGGACCGAACCTCTCGTCCTCGTCGAGCCCGCAGTACCTCACCGCGACAGCGTCCCGGGGAACGGTGGCGGTACAGGCGGTCGCCACGGGCACGGTCCAGTCCACGGCCGCCTACGGCCTCAGCTTCGGTGCTGATCCCGAGGTGATCTCGAGCGCCTCGACGACGACCACGTCGTCAGCCGCCACGGCCACCACGTGGGTCGTCAAGACCGTCCAGGCCGTGGTGGGCCAGACGGTGAAGAAGGGCCAGGTGCTCGCCACTGCCGATCCGACCAGCGCCAACGTTGCCGTTGCGGTCGCCAAGGCGAACCTGGCCGCCGCGCAGGCCAAGCTCACCATCGACGAGGGCCACCCGGCCGCGACCGTGATCGCGGCGGCGCAGAACGCGATCAACTCGGCGAACCTCTCGGTCACGGCCGCGGAGCACAACGCGCAGATCACCGTCCAGCAGGACGAGCTGGCGGTCCAGCAGGCGCAGACGGTGCTGTCCAACGCGCAGACGGCGCTGACCCAGGCGCAGGCCGGCCCCACCGCCGACCAGATAGCCGTGCAACAGGCATCCCTGAGCAACGCGCAGCTCCAGCTCCAGCAGGCGCAGCAGACGCAGGCGGCACAGCAGGCGAAGGATCAGCTGACGCTCCAGGCGGCGCAGCAGGCGGTGACCAACGCCCAGACCGCGCTAGCGGACGCGCAGGCGCAGCTCAACGCGGACATGAACCCCGCCCAGCCGTCGTCGACCGCGTCTCCGGCTCCAGTGGTGACCCCCGATCCAGCCACCATCGCCAAGGACGAGGCCGCCGTGACGGCAGCGCAGCAGGCGTTGCAGACGGCCCAGAACAACCTCAGCTCCGCGCAGCTTGCGGCCCAGACCGCGGAGCAGCAGGCGGCCAACGCCGTCACGTCGGCCCAGAACAACCTCGACAGCGTACAGGCGAACTACAACGCCAACACGACCCCTTCCCAGACGGCGATCCAGTCGGCCCAGCAGGCCGTGGTAACCGCTCAGCAGAACCTGACCGCGGCCCAGGACCGCCTGGCGGCGGCGAAGACCCAGCAGGGCGACAGCCTCGCGCAGGCGCGGCAGGCTCTCGCGTCGGCCGAGACCAACGCCGCCTCGTCCACGGGCCCCCAGTCGGCGGCCACGATCGCGAGCGACGAGGCCGCGGTTTCCTCGGCCAGGCAGAACCTCTCGAACGCGCAGGCCACCGCGGCGCATACGACCCTGACGGCCCCGGCCGACGGCCAGATCGTGGCCGTCAACGTGGAACCCGGGACCATCGCCCCGACCGGGTGGGCGATCACCATGCAGACCACCGCGCTCGAGGCCACGGCGAGCTTCGCCGAGACCTCGGTGGTGGGGCTGAAGGTCGGGCAGCCGGCCTCGGTCACGGTGACGGCACCGAACGTGACGGTCCCCGGCACCGTGAGCTCGATCCAGCCGGTCGGCACCAGTTCCGGGTCGAACAGCGTGGTGACCTTCACCGTGACGGTGTCGCTCAGTGACCCGCCGGCCACGGTCCTCTCCGGCATGTCCGCCAGCGTCGCCGTGACCACCGCAGAGGCGCAGAACGTGGTCACCGTGCCGGCCATCGCCGTGATCGGCTCGTCCGGCAACTACGAGGTGCGCGTCCTCGACAGCGCCGGCAAGGAGCAGGCCGTCCCGGTGCAGGTCGGACTGATGAGCTCCTCCCTGGCGGAGATCCAGAGTGGCATCAGCGCCGGCCAGACGGTGGTGATCGGCACCGTCAGCGCCCTCAACTCGTCGACCACCTCGGGTGGGTTCGGCGGCATCGGCGGCATCGGCGGCGGCTTCCGCGCGGTGGATCGGGGCGGGGCCGGGGGCGCGGCTGGCGGCGCGGCCGGGAATGCCGGCACGCGCACCACGACCGGGGGCGCCGGCGCAGGCGGGGCAGGCCAGCCATGAGCGAGCCCGTCATCTCCCTCGAGCACGTCTCCCGCGTCTACGACACCGGGAAGGTGCTCGTCCCGGCGCTCGAGGACGTGGACCTCCGCATCGAGCGCGGGGAGTTCGTGGCGATCGTGGGTCCCTCGGGGTCCGGCAAGACCACGATGATGAACATCCTGGGTTGCCTGGACCGCCCCACGGCGGGACGCTACCTGCTCGATGGCACCTCGGTCGAGGATCTCGACGACAACGGCCTGGCCACCGTCCGCAGCCGCTCGATCGGCTTCGTCTTCCAGTCCTACAACCTGCTGCCACGCACCAGCGCGATCGAGAACGTCGCCGCGCCGCTCGCCTACCAGGGCGTCGCGCGGAAGGAGCGCCTGGCGCGGGCCAAGGAGGCGCTGGAGCGCCTGGGGCTCGGCGAGCGGCTGCACCACCAGCCCACGGAGCTCTCCGGCGGGCAGCAGCAGCGGGTGGGGATCGCGCGCGCGATCGTCACGGAGCCCGCACTGCTGCTCGCGGACGAGCCGACTGGCAACCTGGACAGCCACTCCGGCGCCGAGGTGATCGACCTCTTCCGCCAGCTCCACGCCACCGGCCGGACGATCGTGCTGATCACCCACGACGTGGACGTGGCGGAGGCAGCGGACCGCCAGGTCCACATCCGCGACGGGAGGATCACCGCATGAAGCTGGGTGATCTGCTCCGACTCGCGATCTCCCGCCTCGGCACCGGCAAGCTCCGTACGGGGCTGACGATGCTGGGGGTCATCATCGGCGTCGCCTCGGTGGTGGCACTCGTTTCGGTCGGGCAGGGGGCCACCTCGGGCATCAACAGTCGCCTGGAGGGCCTTGGTACCAACCTGCTCTCCGTCACGCCGGGCGCCACCACCACGGGTGCCACGCGGGGTGCGCTCGGCTCCGCCACCACGCTCACCATCGAGGACGCGACGGCACTGACCACGCTGCCGGACGTCGCGGGTGTGGCCCCCGAGCTCACGAGCTCCCGCCTCGTGGCCGTGGGCAGCCAGAACGAGACCACCTCGGTCATCGGAACCACGCCCGCCTACCCGCTCGTGTTCGCCTACCAGATGTGGCAGGGATCGTTCCTCACGCAGGCCAGCGTCGACCACTCGCTGCGCGTGGCGGTGCTGGGCAACACGACCGCATCGAACCTTGGTCTTGGCGCCTCCTCGATCGGCAGCACCATCTACATCAGCGGGCTGCCGTTCCAGGTGGTCGGCATCCTGCAGCCCAAGGGCGGCGTGGGCTTTGCGAACCCCGACGACGAGGTGCTGATCCCGGTGACCACGGCCCGTGACCTCTTCGTCGGCACGGATTCGGTCCGCACCATCGGGGTCAGCGTCGCCTCGCAGGCGGACATGAGCACGGTGACCGCGGAGATCACCAGCGTGCTCGACCAGCGGCACGGGATCGGTGCCGGCGGCACGCCCGACTTCACCGTCACCAGCCAGACGCAGCTGCTCTCGACGGTCGGCTCCATCAGCACCCTGCTGACGGTGCTGCTGGCCGGGATCGCCTCGATCTCGCTGATCGTGGGCGGCATCGGGATCATGAACATCATGCTGGTCTCGGTCCGCGAACGGACGCGCGAGATCGGCATCCGCAAGGCGATCGGCGCGCGCGGGCGCGACGTCATGCTGCAGTTCCTCTTCGAGGCACTCCTCCTCTCGGTCTCCGGCGGCCTCATCGGGATCCTGGTCGGCGTGGCCGCCTCGGCCGTGATCGCGGTCCTGGCGGGCTGGGCCTTCACCTTCAACCCCGTCACGGTTGCCGTCTCCGTCGTCTTCAGCCTGATCGTCGGGGTGATCTTCGGGGTCTGGCCGGCCAGCCAGGCCGCGCGGCTCGACCCCGTGGTCGCCCTGCGCTACGAGTGAAAGGGAACCCATCGATGGTCGAATACCCGAACGCCCCCGAGCCGGCGCCGTCGCAGCCCCCGGCCCCGGCGCCGGCATCGTCGCCCGCACCCGCGCCGGCACCCCGCACCCCCGCGTCGGGCGGATCATCGCGCGGCACGACGATCCTCTTCCTGGTCGCCGGGCTCGTCGCGGTGGGCGGGATCGCCTTCGCCGTGGGCCGCCTGACGGCACCCACCGCCAGCGCCGCCACCGGCCGCTTCGGGACCACGGGCGCGTTCCGGGGCGAGTTCGGCGCCACCGCCAGCTCCGCGCCCGGGGCGGCCCGAGGGTTCTTCGGTGGTGGCCTCGGCGGTGGCGCGGCCGACCTCTCGCTGCAGGGCACCGTGCAGTCCATCAGCGGGAACACCATGACCCTCCGAACGGCGAACGGCGACACGGTCACCGTGGATCTCACCGGCGCCACGGCGTACCACCGGCAGGCCGCGGCCAGCGCGAGCGACGTGACCACCGGCAGCCAGGTCCTGGTGCAGGTACAGTTCAACCGGACCGCCTTCGGAGCGGGAGCGGCGGCCAGCGGCGCGCCCTTCGGGGGAGGGGCGGGAGCCGGTGGTGGAACGTCCGCCGGCGGCGCTGCGCCGCTCGCGAGCGCTGCGCCGCGAACCTTCACGGCCAGCGACGTGACGCTGGTGGCCCCGTAGGAGGCACGTCGTGCACCTGCTCGTCGTCGAGGACGACGCCCGGCTCGTCCGGCTCCTGAAGCGGCTCCTGTCCCAGGACCGCCACGTCGTGGAGACGGCCTCGACGGCGGCCGAGGCGCTGGAGATCGCGACGTCGTCGATCGAGCTCGACGCGATCATCCTCGACATCGGCCTGCCCGACCGCTCGGGCTTCGAGGTCGCCCGCCGGCTCCGGCACGATGGGCACCAGGTCCCGATCCTGATGCTCACCGCGCGGGACGCGGTGAGCGACCGGGTGGAGGGCCTGGACGCCGGCGCGGACGACTACCTGGTGAAGCCGTTCGCGTACGAGGAGCTCCTGGCCCGCCTGCGGGCACTCGGCCGGCGGCCGCCGGCCCGCAAGGCGGTGCGGCTCGCCGCCGGGCCGATCGCGCTCGACGAGGCCAAGCGCCGGGTGACCGTGGACGGCCGTCCGGTGGACCTCAGCCAACGCGAGTTCTCCATCCTGGAGTGCCTGCTCCGCCGACCCGGGCAGGTGCTGTCCCGCGACCAGCTGCTCGACTACGCGTGGCCGTACGGCGTGGCGCTGACGCCGAACACGGTCGAGGCGTACATCCACCTCCTCCGCGAGAAACTGGGCGCGGCCGCCGAACGAGTCGAGACGGTGCGCGGCGTGGGGTACCGGCTGCGTGACGACTGACCCGGCAGGCCACCCGGCGATCCGCGACCCGGCCTCCGCTGACGTGGAGGAGGCGCCGCTCCTTCGGCGCACCCGCTGGCGCCTCATCGCGTGGAGCGGCGGGCTGACCTTCCTGATCATCGCCCTGCTCGGCGTGGCGGTGTACGGCGCGGTCGCCGGCTCACTCGACGCCAGCGCCACGGCCCAGCTCGAGCACCGCGCCCAGGACATCGGGCGGTTCATCGAGCAGAGCGCGGGGCTGCCGGGACGCCCGCAGGTGGGGATCGCCTTCGGCGGCGAGGCGGGCGGCACGGTGGCATTCGTGATCGGCCCCGGCGGGGCCGTGCAGGGGGCGGCGGGCCTGAACCTGCCGAGCGGCCTGCCGGACCAGGGCGGCATCGCGGCCTCGGAGCAGTCCGGTAGCGACGTCCGGGACGCCACGATCTCGGGGATCCCGGTGCGCATCTACTCGCTGGCCGTGCAGGGCGCAGGGGGGACCTACGTGGTCCAGGTGGTGGGCGACCAGACGGCCGAGCAGCGGCTGCTCCGTTCCCTCGTGTCGGTGCTGACCCTCGGCGGCCTGGCCGCCGTGCTCCTCGCGATCGCGGCGGGCTGGGTCTACTCGGGCCGGGCGCTGGTGCCGATCCGCGAGTCGATCCGTCGGCGGCAGGATGCCCTGCGCCGGCAGCGCGAGTTCACGGCCAACGCGAGCCACGAATTGCGAACGCCCCTCACGGTGATCCGCGCCAGCGTCGCGGACCTGCGGCGGAACCGCTCCAGGCCGGTGGCGGACGTTGGCGAGGCACTCGACGACATCGAGCAGGAGACCATGCACCTGACGGCGCTGGTCGACGACCTCCTGCTGCTGGCGCGCACGGACTCGGGCGTGGTCGAGCTCGCGCGGGAGCGCCTGGACCTCGCAGACCTGGCCGCGGAGGCAGCGGGCTCGCTCGCCTCGGTGGCGGCCGAGCGAGGCGTGACCGTGCAGGTGGATCCGCGGCCGACCGAGATGGTCGGCGATCCGCTGCGTCTGCGCCAGCTGGTCACCATCCTGGTAGACAACGCCATCGGGCACACACCCTCCGGCGGCACGGTCACGGTCCGGGTGCGGAGCGAAGGTGGTGAGGCAGTGCTCGACGTCCTCGACACGGGTCCCGGGATCCGCGAGGAGGACCTGGGCCGTGTCTTCGAGCGGTTCTGGCGGGCTGACAATGCTCCGCCCGGGGGAACCGGGCTCGGCCTCTCGATCGCTCGCTGGATCGTGGACCACCACGGCGGCACGATCGCCGCCTCCAACCGACCCGAGGGGGGCGCCCGGTTCGAGGCCTGCCTTCCCGCGGCTCCCCCGGCGCAGGAGCCGGCGCAGCAGGAGGCCGCCGAGCCGCCACCGCAGGTCGCAGGCTGATCGCACCGAACGCCACTGGAGGCATGCCATGACCGAACCCACGCGGATGACCGTGAACCGGGCGCCGCAGACCGTCGTGGTGGACCTGGAACGGAGCCTGCTCTCGGTGCTCCGGGACGAGCTGGGCCTGCTCGGCGCCAGGATGAGCTGCGGCGAGGGCGAGTGCGGTGCCTGTACCGTGCTGCTGGACGGCACCCCGGTCCGTTCGTGTGTCACCCCGGTGCGCGAGGCCGCGGGACGGTCGGTCACGACGGTGGAGGGACTCTCCGCCGGCGGCCAGCTGCATCCTGTGGCCCGCGCCTTCCTCGAGGAGGGCGCGGTGCAGTGCGGCTTCTGCACGAGCGGCATGATCGTCAGCGCTGCCGCGCTCCTCGCGCGCGATCCGCACCCCGACGAGGCCGCCATCCGCGAGGCGCTCGAGGGAAACATCTGCCGGTGCGGCACCTACCCCCGGATCCTGCGTGCCGTCTCGCGGGCCGCCGCGCTGGCCTCCGGCGCGGACCGCGCCGCGGGCCCCGAGCCGGACGGTCAGGCCGACCATGCCGGCGAGAACGGGACGACGGTCCCGGCCGTCCGCACGACCCTCCCCACGGCCGAAGCCTCGCTGCCCCGGCCACCGGCTCCCTGGGACCTGCTGCCCCCGGAGGAGCGCGACTACTTCGGGATGCTGGGCGACGGGCTCGTCGTCGTCCTGCCACCGTCGGAGGCGGCGCGAAACCACCGTGACCAGCCGGGGCCCTGGCACGCCAACGGCGGCGCGTGGCTCCACGTGGGTGCGACCGGCGTCACCACCGCCTTTACCGGCAAGGTGGACTTCGGGCAGCACAACCGGCGGGCCCTGGCGCTCCTGGTGGCGGCGGAGCTGGGCGTCCCGGTCGACTCGGTGCGCCTCGTGATGGGCGACACGGACGTCTGCCCCTACGACGTGGGCACCTTCGGGAGCCGGTCCATCACGGACGTCGGTCAGTACCTCCGGGCGACGGCGATCCGGGCACGCCAGCTGCTGGTGGAGGCGGCCGCCGGGCACCCCGGGCTAGGGGACGGCGCCCTCGAGATCCGCGACGGCAGGATCGGCGCGCTGTCGGGGGGACGGACGGTGGGGCTGCCGGAGTTGCTGACGGGTGTGCGACGCGTCGCACAGGCCGACATGGCCCTCGCGACCAGCGGGGAGCCGCGCCCGGTGGAGCAGCACCACTCGCCTGGCGCCGGGGCGGTGGACGGGGTGACGGGCCGACGACGATACGTCTCGGACCTGGTCCGCCCCGGCATGCTCCACGGCAAGGTGCTCCGACCGCCGTCCTTCGGGGCCACCCTGCGCTCCGTGGACCTCTCGGCTGCCCGTGGCATGCCCGGCGTCACGGTCGTACAGGACGGCTCGTTCGTCGGCGTGACCGCCCCGTCCCTGCCTGGGGCGACGCGGGCGCTGGCCTCGATCCGGGCGGAGTGGGACGAGGTACCCCAGCCGTCGGAGGCCGCCATCGAGGACTACCTCCGGTCGCATCCCTCGGCCGGTCACGGATGGGAGGGCCCCGTCCGACAGGAGACGGGCGACGTCGAGCGTGCCCTGGCCACCGCCGAGATCCGACTCGACGCCACCTACACGGCCGCGTACATCGCGCACGTGCCGCTCGAGACCCGTGCCGCGCTCGCCGAATGGGACGGTGATCGGCTCACGGTCTGGACCGGGACCCAGCGGCCGTTCGGGGTGCGGGAACAGCTCGCCGGCGCACTCGGTATCCCGCAGGAGCGGATCCGCGTGGTGGTGCCGGCCACGGGCGGGGGCTGGGGTGGCAAGCACAGCGGGGACGCGGCGGTGGAGGCGGCCCGCCTGGCGCGCGCGGTCGGGCGCCCGGTGCGAGTCCGCTGGGGCCGGGAGGAGGAGACCACCTGGGCGTACTTCCGCCCCTACGCCATCATGGACGTCCGCAGCGGGGCCGCTCGTGACGGATCGCTGTGGGCGTGGGAGTTCCGCAACCTGCACGCCGGCCCGAACGCCCTCGATACGCCGTACGAGGTCGCCAACCGGCGCGTGGAGTTCCAGCCCACCGCGGCGCCGCTCCGGACGGGCTCGTACCGCGCCCTGGCCGCCACCGCCAACAACTTCGCGCGCGAGTCACACATGGACGAACTGGCGCACGCGCTGGGCGTCGATCCGCTCGAGTTCCGCCTCCGAAACCTGCGCGACGACCGCCTCGCCACCGTCCTGCGCGCCGCCGCGGACCGCGCAGGGTGGGGCCGGCGCGCTGAGCCGGGCCGCGGGCTGGGGATCGCCGGCGGGATCGAGAAGTGGGCGCGCATCGCCACCGTCGCCGACGTCCGGGTCCGAGCGGATGGGCACGTCGAGCTCCAGGGCATCGTGAGCGCCTACGAGTGCGGGCGGGTGGTGGACCGGGACGGCCTCCGCAACCAGGTCGAGGGAGCCACCGTCATGGGGCTCGGTGCCGCGCTGTTCGAGGCGGTCCACTTCGAGCAGGGCCGGATCCTCAACCCGAAGCTGTCGCAATACCGCGTCCCGCGTTTCTCGGACGTGCCGCCGATCGAGGTCGTGCTGATCGACCGGCCCGACCTGGAGCCGGCCGGGGGCGGCGAGGTGCCCATCATCGCGGTGGCGCCCGCGATCGCCAACGCGATCTTCGCCGCCACGG
>JAKAHX010000302.1 GCA_021814735.1 Chloroflexota bacterium
GCGGCAAACCTCGCCCCGGGCATCGGCGCGCGGCGCGGCCCGGTCGGCGCGCGCCGCGGCCCGGGCGCCGCAGCAGCGCCGCCCCCCCTGGCCATCGCGCGCTCCGAGGCGACCGCCTCCGTCGAGCGGTAGAAGTGCTCGGCCACGTCGCTGAACAGGCGCGGTCGCAGCACCATCGCCTGGTGGCCGCAGTCCGGCACGATGCACAGCTGCGCGTCGGGCAACTGCCGGTAGAACGCGACGGCGTGATCGACCGGGACGAAGACGTCGCGATCGCCGACCACCAGCAGGGTCGGGACCTGCAAGCGGCGCAGGTCGGCGGGCGTGACCGGCGTCTCCGACGCGATGCCGGCGTGCACCGCGCGCATAAGGTCCCGCCAGGCACCCGGGCCCTGGACCGGCGCGTGGCGTCGCTCGAGCTGTGCCGCCCACTCGGGCTCCTCGCGCTCGATGCGGTCCGGGTCCATCAGCACGCGCGCCACGCTGCCGCGCGGCTCGCGCTGCGGGTCCACCCCCACCAGCACCAGCGTCCGCAACCGTTCCACGTGGCGCACCGCGAACTGGAGCGCGGTAAGCCCGCCCAGGCTGAACCCCGCCAGGTGAAACGTCGACAGGCCGAGCGCGTCCGCCGTCGCCAGCAGGTCGTCTGCCAGCACCGCGGTGGACATCGCCGGCCCGATCGGTCCCCGGGTCCCCGCGTGGCCCCGCAGGTCCACCAGGTAGAGGCGGAACACCCGGCGGAAGAGCGGGCGCTGCGCGGACCAGTCCTCGAGCGCCGACGAGCTGGCGCCGTGGAGCATCACCAGCGGCGGACCGGTGCCCTCCGCGGTGTAGTGGACGTTGATCCCGTTCGCCCACACGTGCGGCATGGGTGCGCGCCCCTAGACGTCCGGCTTGCCGCGCAGGTCGGACGTCGCCATCCGCTCGATCCGCAGATACCGTCCCCGGAAGTAGAGCAGCGGGAGCTCGTGGTCGCGGTCGGCCTCCGCCGCGATCACCCGGCCCAGGTAGATCGTGTGGTCGCCCGCGTCCACGGCCTGCTCCACCGTGCATTCGAGGTGCGCGATGGCCGCGTCCAGCACCGGGGTGCCGCCGGGGCCCGCGTGGAACGGCGCGTTGCAGAACGCCGAGCGTGGCAACGCCGACGGCGCGCCGGCGAAGCAGTCGGAGAGCTGCTGGCTGGCCTCGCCCAGGATGTTGACGGCGAACCGCCCGGACGAGGCGATGACCGGGTGAATGGAGCGCTCGCGCCCGATGCAGATGAGCACCAGCGGCGGGTCGAGGGAGACGGAGGTGAAGGCGTTGACGGTAGTGCCCCAGGCGTGCTGCCCCGGGGCGTGGGGAAGCTGGCCGCAGCCGCCGGTCTCGTCGTCGGTCGCGTCGCAGAACGTCGTGACGACGGTCACGCCGGTGGCGAAGCGGCCCAGCGTCTCGCGCAGCCGCCTGGTGTCGAGGGATCCGTCCGCGCTCATGGCGCGGAGTCTACCCTCCCGCGCCGACCGGGCCCGTCGGCCGCTCGTAGCCCTCGGGCATGGTGGGCGTGTAGCGGAAGCCGCCCGCGACGCCCGGCTCGGTCAGCTCGTGCGGGTCGAGGATCGCGTCCAGGTCCTCCTTCGAGAAGATCCCCTTCTCGAGCACCAGCTGGCGGATCGTCCTGCCGGTGCGAACCGCCTCCTTGGCGATGTCGGCGGCGAGCCGGTAGCCGATGTAGGGCGCCAGTGGCGTGGCCATCGCGCTCGACTGCTCCAGCAGGTCGGCGCAGTGCGCCTCGTCGGCCTCGATCCCGGCGACCGCCTCGCGCGCGAACTGCCGGCAGCCGCTCGTCAGGATCGTGAGCGATTCGAGCGTGTCGTGGGCGATGATCGGCAACATCACGTTGAGCTCGAGTTGCCCGCGCGACGCGGCCCAGGCCACGCACGTGTCGTTGCCGATCACGTGGAAGCAGATCATCGAGAGGTTCTCGACCATCACCGGGTTCACCTTGCCCGGCATGATCGAGGATCCCGGCTGGCGCGCCGGCAGGCGGATCTCGCCGAATCCCGTGCGCGGGCCCGACGACATCAGCAGCAGGTCCTCCATGATCTTGAGCAGGTCCACCGCCAGGCCGCGGATGGCCGCCGAGACCTCCGTCATCGGCGCCATCGACTGGGTGGCCTGGACCAGGTGCTCGGCCGTGCGCAGGTCGTGACCGGTCTGCTCCGACAGGAAGCCGATCACCCGCGCGATGTACTCGCGCTCGGCGTTGAGGCCGGTGCCGACCGCGGTGGCGCCGATGTTCTGCTCACGGATGGCGTCCGCCGCGTGCTCGATCCGGTTCTTCGCCCGTCGCAGGGTCAGCGCATAGGCCGCGAACTCCTGACCCAGGCGGATCGGAACGGCGTCCTGCATGTGGGTACGGCCCGACTTCAGGACGTGATCGAACTCGCGGCCCTTCGCCGCAAAGGCATCGACCAGCTCCTGCAGCGCGGGGAGGAAGTCGCGGACCAGGTCGAGCGTCGCGATCCGCATCGCGGTGGGGAAGACGTCGTTGGTGGACTGCGCCATGTTCACGTGGTCGTTCGGGTTGACCACGGCGTAGTCGCCGCGTCGCCCGCTGCCGATCCCGCGCTCGAAGAGGATCTCGATCGCGCGGTTGGCCAGCACCTCGTTGGTGTTCATGTTGTGGCTGACGCCGGCGCCGGCCTGGAACGGATCGACGCGGAAGGCGTCGATCAGCCTGGCCGAGAGGGCCTGCGCCTCCGGCGTGTCGCGCTCGGGGGTGAGCAGGAGGAGCTCGTCGGCGGCGCGGACGATCGCCTCGTACAGGTGGTCGGGAAGCCGGCCGGTCGAGTGGTTGGCGCGGGCGGCGGCCTTCTTGACCTGGACGGCGGCGCGCACGAGGGCCGGATGGGGGCGCATCCCGCTGATGGGGAAGTTCTGGATCGCGCGCTGGGCCTGCACGCCCCAGTACGCGTCCTCGGGGACCTCCAGCCAGCCCAGTGGATCGCGCTCCATGCGGTACCCGGGCCGGGGAGTGGGGGCGGCGTCTGGCATGTTGATCCGACCTCCGGGGGCACGACCGACCGGCGCCGTCGGGTGCCGCGGACGCCGGATGACGGGCGTCGAGTCTAGTACGGGGCGAGGCGAGGGGCGAAGGCGGCGACCCGGGCACGTGCGCCGTCCGCAGCGGAGACGATCGCGCGCACACGCCGTGCGCGCCGACACGACGAAGGGGCCGGTCCTGGAGACGCGAGATC
>JAKAHX010000303.1 GCA_021814735.1 Chloroflexota bacterium
GCAGCCGCGGCGACCACGATCACCTCGTCGCAGGCCGCTTCGAGGGCGTCGACGACGCGCTGGAGGAGCGTGCGCCCCTCGTAGGATGCCGCGACCTTGTCCGCTCCGAAACGGGTGGCGGCTCCGCCTGCCAGCACGATCCCGGTGATGCCCTGGTGCTGTGTCATCGCGAAAGGGTACCGGCGCGGCCGCGGGGCTGCAGCGACGGGCGCGTCCGCCCGGTGAGGACAGCGGCCCCTCCACCCGCTCGAGGTCCGCCCGGCGGCGAGAGCACCGACCCGTCCGGCCGGGGCCGCGGGCCGGGGCCGATCCGCCGCGGCCCGCAAGCCGGCGGCGCCCGGACGGCTCCTCCGCCTAGGCGAAGGCGACCGCCGCGTACCCCACGGTGCGCTCGGGATCGCCGTGTGGGACGTCTGCCGAGGTCCCCGACGCGAGCAGCCGGCCCTGCCCGAGTCCCATCGCCCGGAACGCGGCCAGCGCGAAGACGACCGGCTCGATCCCGCACATGCCGCAGGCCAGCCCGGGTCGGCCCGAGAACCGCAGTTCCGCCTCGCGACGGGCCAGCTCGTGCTCATCGAGCGCAAGCAGGGGCGGCAGGAGCTGGCGGGTGACCGCCTCGGCCTCGTCCGCCGGCGGATAGTGCGCGAAATCCGAGCTGGCCACGAGGACCACGTCCTCGCCGGACTGGCGGAGCTCGCGGAGTGCCTCGCCCAGCCGCTCGCCGGCCCTCGAGCAGGCGCGCGTCGACTCGAACGACACGAGCAGGGGCACGATGCGCGATCCGGGGCATGCCCGCGCGACGAAGGGGAGTTGCACCTCCAGCGAGTGCTCGCGCAGGTGCGCGTCGGGCCGCGCCAGGAACGGCGTGCCCAGGGCGAGGATCCGCGCCGCCACCCCGGCGTCGACCGCGACCGGCCCGAGCGGGGTCTGCCAGGATCCCTCCGGCCACACGGCGACGCCGCGCAGGTCCCCCACGTAGTGGTTCGTGCCCGCCAGCACGATCACCTGGGGAGGCCGAGCGGCCAGGGCGGACCACGCTGCTGCCGCGATGGGCCCCGAATAGACCAACCCGGCGTGCGGCACCACCAGCCCCGACGGCCGCTCCGCGGGCGGCCCGGGCTCGGCGGCCGAGGCCGCGCGTTCGAGCTGCGCGTCCACCAGGCGCCCGAGGGCTGTCGGCGACTCGGGATAGAACGTGCCGGCATGGGCTTCCGGCCTGACCGTGAGGCTGCGCATGATCACGCCTCCCGTTTCTCGATGATCCCGGCCAGGCGCGTCCCGCAGTCGGGGCACGCGCCGTCGCGCAGGGCCACGCTCGCGACCCGGTACCCATCACGCCGGATCAGCACGCGGCCGCACCCCGAGCACCGGGTGTCCGTGTCGTCCTCGCCGGGGACGTTACCGACATAGACGTGGTACAGGCCCGCCCGACGCCCGATGGCCGCGGCATCCCGGAGCGTGGCCAGGGGCGTGACGGGCACGTCGGCCATGCGGAAGGCGGGATAGAAGCGGCTGAGGTGCCAGGGCGTCTCCGGTCCGAGCGCACGGGCGATCCAATCGGCGGCGGTGGCGAGCTCGGTCGGGTCGTCGTTCTCGCCGGGGACCACGAGCGTGGTCACCTCGACCCAGATCCCGAGGCGCCGCATCGCCACCAGCGTCTCCTTGACGGGCTCGAGCCGTGCGCCACAGACGCGGCGGTAGAAGCGGTCGCTGAACGCCTTCAGGTCGACGTTGGCCGCGTCCAGTACAGGCGCCAGCAGCTCCAGCGGCTCGGGGGTCTCGTAGCCGTTGGTGACGAAGACGTTGAGGAGACCGGCCTCGCGGGCCAGGCGTGCGGTGTCCAGTGCGTACTCCAGGAAGACCGTCGGTTCCACGTAGGTGTAGGCGATGGAGCGGGCACCCGCGGCCCGGGCCTCCGCGACGACGTCGGCGGGCAGCAGCGTGCGCACTGGCACGTGGACGCCGTGGCGCGGCGCCTGGGAGAGCTCCCAGTTCTGGCAGTAGCGGCAGTGGAAGTTGCAGCCGCGCGTGGAGAGCGAGAACGACTGCGTCCCCGGCAGGACGTGGAAGAAGGGCTTCTTCTCGATCGCCTCTGCGTGCGCCGTCACGGCCTCGCCGTAGACCAGGCTGACCAGCGTCCCGCCACGGTTCTCGCGGACCTGGCAGATACCCGATCGGCCCTCCCGCACCACGCAGCGGTGTGCACAGGCGTCGCAGCGGACCGACGGTGCGCCCGTGTGCCCGGAGAGGGGCGCCAGCGGGTCGGCGACGGGCGTGGCGAGAAGCGCTGGCACCACGCCCGGTCCGTGGAGCGTCGCGTCGCGCGGCCGGCGCGGGTCCGGCGGCGTTCCCACGACGGTGCCGGGGACGACCGGCGCGTTCGTGTACGTGTCGTGGTGCTGGGTGCGCAATGCCATGTCCCGAGTATGCGCGGGCGGCGGGCGGACGCACACGGCTCTCCGGACCGGGCCGCGATGCCGTCCGGCCCCGCGGCGCCGGCACGCGTACCGACCGGCCCGCGATCCGCCCGGCGTCCCTGCCAGGTGGTCCCGGCACGCCCACGATCACGTCCCGCGGCCCACCCGGCGCGCGGGATCACGGCGATCCCTGGGGCGGCCGACGGGGCGCCCGCCCCTCAGCCGAGCGCCAGCGCGACGATCCCCGCCACCACCGCGACGGCGCCGAGCATCCGGCGGCGCCCGACGTGCTCGTGCAGGACGAGGCCGCCCATCGCCGTCGCCATCACCACGCTCGTCTCCCGCGCGGCCGCCACCGATGCCGCCGGGGCCAGTCCGAGCGCCGCGAGGACCAGCGAGTAGGCGGCGAACATGCCCAGCCCTGCCAGCAGCGTCGCCCACCCGACCTGCCGACGCACCACCGCGGGCCCCTCGCTCGCGAGGATCCAAGCGCCGTAGGCGAGCGACGGCCAGCCCATCACCAGCTCGTAGTACGCGAGCGGGTCGGCGTGGACCACGCCGGACTTGTCGATCGTCGTGTAGCCGGCGATGCACGCGGCGATCCCCAGGGTGAACGCGAGGTCGGCCGGTCGCGCCCCGCCCCGGAGGCCACGCACCAGGATCACGCCGACCGCGACCAGGACCACGCCCGCCACCTGGGCCGGCGAGTGCTGCGCGCCGACCACCAGCGTCGCCGCGATCAGCACCAGGACCGGCGCCAGCCCTCGCGCCAGCGGGTAGACGAGGCTGAGCTCGGCCCGGCGGTACGCGGCCGCCAG
>JAKAHX010000304.1 GCA_021814735.1 Chloroflexota bacterium
GCATGCGGCGCGCGGCCATGGTCGCGACGAGCGCCGCGGCGGCCAGAGCGAACGAGACGACCGCGAAGCGACGCCGCGACATCTGTCCTCCTGCACGAGATCCACCGCGGGCCGGTCTGCCGGACAGCCGAGCGGCCACCGGCGCGCCCGCCGTTGCCGCCACTGACCAACGTCAGGTAGCGCTGCAATTCAGCAGCGGGACGCGCCGACGCTCCCGCCGGCGGACGATCCCGGCAGGAGCGTACCCCGTCGACCGTAGACTAGCCATGTCGTGCCCAGAGTGACGCTGATCCTGTTCGAAGTCCCGCCCCTTCCCGACGAGCGGCCACTCACCGCGCTGCTCTCCGCGGCCCGCCGGGCACTCGCCCAGGAACACGTCGAACGGTTCCTCCGCGCCGGGGTGGATGACGTGGTGCGAGTGGCGGGGCGCGGCGCCGTGCCGCCGGAGGCGGGGCCGCCGGATCGCGCCGTGCGAGTGGCCGGGCGCGGCGCCGTGCCGCCGGAGGCGGGGCCGGAGACACCAAGGCGGGCGGAGGCTGCCGCTGGGGCTTCTCGCCCGGAGCGTGCCCTCTCGCCGCTGCGGTTCGTGGAGGCGGCGTCCTTCGGGGAGGCGCTCGCGCGCGTGGTGCACGACGAGCATGTCGAGGCCTGCGTGGTGCTCGGAGACGGCGCCGTGCCTCGGCTGCGCGACGTCGATGCGGAACGGCTCGTGCAGGCCGCGCGGTCGGACGGGTCGGTCGCGCTCACCAACAACCGCTTCTCGTCGGACGTCTGTGCCGTCTCGCATGCCGAGACGCTGCAGACGCTGCCGGCGCTGCCGTCCGACAACGCGCTTCCGCGCTGGCTGGAAGAGGTCGCCGGGTACGCCGTGCGCGACCTGGCCGCGCGCGACCGGCTGGCGCTCGATCTCGATACCCCGCTCGACCTGGCGCTCCTGGCCCTCGCACCGGACGCCCGCCCGGCGCTGCGCCGCCTGGCAGTCACGTCGTCGATCCGTGTCCCTCGGGCCGAGGCGCTGCGCGCGGTCGCCGCCGATCCCCGGCGCGAGCTGCTGGTCTTCGGCCGCAGCTCGTCGGCCACCCTCGGCTGGCTGGAACGCCACGTGCGCTGCCGCGTCCGGTTCCTCGCGGAGGAACGAGGGATGCGCGCGGCGTCGCCGCTGGCGATGCGCTCTGGCGGGGCGACGAACGGCGCGTCGGGCGGGGGAACCGCCGCAGCGACCGGATTGGGCGCCGCCGCAGCAACCGGAGGGGGGACCGCCGGCACGACCGGCGAAGGCCTGGAGCTGCGCTCCGCCCGGGCTCGCGGCTCGGGACCGGCGCGGCCGCGGCCATCCACCGACGCGCAGCCCACCCGGCCACCTCGTGCCACGCTGGGCCGCCTGCTCGACCGCGAAGGCCCCGATGCCCTCCCGGGGATCGTGTCGGAGCTGGCGGATGCCGCCGTCCTGGACACGCGGGTGCTGCTGGCGGATCGCATGGGCCCCGACGAGGACACGTGGCCGGCCCCAGAGGATCGCTTCGCATCCGATCTCCTCCTGGCCGAGAAGATCGCCGACCCCTGGCTGCGGTCCCTGACAGCCGCCGTGGCGAGCGCGCCGATTCCGATCCTGCTCGGCGGCCACACGCTCGTAGGACCCGGGGTGCGCCTGCTGCTGCGCGGGATCCGCTGACAGACCGGCCGTGCCTCACCCGCGGCGGGCACCACCGGAGCGGACGGGCCCCGATGCGCCTCCCCGGGCTCGAGTCGATCGGCTGGGCCCCGACGCGCCTCCCCGGGCTCGAGTCGATCGGCTGGGCCGCGGCCGCGGGGCACAACCCCGGTCCCAGGGGCCGCGACGCGCGTCCCGGGCCAGACGTCGCTCTGCGATAGAATGACCGGCAACGCGCAGGCGCCTTCCCGACCATGCTCCGACGCGCCTGGCGGTTCGCGATAGGGAAACGTGACCGGACTCTGGTACGTCCTCGGCTTCCTGTTCGCTGGTGTCTCGTTCGTCTTCATGACGATCGGGCTGGCCTGGCTCATCAGCCACCGGAACCGGGGTGATCGCCACAAGGGACTCCCGTACGAGTCGGGCATCGACACGTTCGGCGACACCTGGGGACGCTTCGGCGTTTCCTTCTACATCTACGCCCTGCTCTTCGTCGCCTTCGACATCGAGGTGATCTTCGTCTACCTCTGGGCGATCGTCTTCCGTGACGTGCTGGTGGGCGGCCTCGTCAGCATGGCGGTCTTCGTCGGGATCCTGATGCTCGGCCTCGCGTATGCCTGGCGGAAGGGCGTCCTCCGATGGCGATGAACCCGGATCCCCGCCAGGACCACGCTGCGAACGACCTCGCCAGCGCGGAGCCGGTTGCCGCGGCCGCGCACGACCTCGCCGGGGCCGAGCCGGGCGCGGGCGCCGAGCCGGGTGCCAGCGCCCGGTCGATCGTCGTCCCTGGGGGCCGAGACCTGGTTGCACCGATCGTCGTTCCCAACGACCTCTGGTCGTCGTCGAACCCGGCCGCCTACGGGGGTGGCCAGCCTCCGGCCATCACGCACCTCGAGCGGGTCGCGCAGGAGGTCGATCCCGGCGACAACGCGCGGTGGGGCGCCCTGGAGGTCATCCCGGCCAAGGCCGACTACCTGCTGGACCTGCTCCGGATGAACAGCCTCTGGCCGCTCCTCTCCGGGCTCTCCTGCTGCGCGATCGAGATGATGTCCAGCGCCACGAGCCGGAACGACATCGACCGCTTCAACATGTTCCCGTTCCGGGCGAGCCCCCGGCAGGCGGACGTGCTGATCGTCGCCGGCACCCTCACCACCAAGATGGCCGGCCCCTTGCTTCGACTCTGGGAACAGATGCCGGAGCCCAAGTGGTGCGTCGCCATGGGGGACTGCACCTGCTCCGGCGGGCGTTTCAAGCGCTCCTACAGCGTGGTCCAGGGGATCGACCGGATCATGCCGGTCGACGTGTACGTGCCCGGCTGTCCGCCTCGTCCGGAGGGACTCATCTACGGCATGATGAAGCTCCAGCAGCTGATCATGCAGCGCCGCGGCCGGTGGGTGGAGCGCGCCGTGGGTCCCAGCGTGCCGGCCGAGCGCTGACGGGAGGATCGCCACGGACACCGCGCTGAAGCGCCGCCTGGAGGAACGCCTCGGACCGGTCCTGGAGGGACCGGTCCGGCAGCGCCACGACCAGACCGAGATCCGGATCGCGGCCGGCTCCACGGTGGACGTGCTGCGCAC
>JAKAHX010000011.1 GCA_021814735.1 Chloroflexota bacterium
GCGCCGCTTCCCGAGCGCTCGCTGGCGGACGCGCGCCTGGCGTTCGAGGGCCGTGCGCAGGTCACCGTGTCGCACCCGGAATACCTGGAGTGGAACGCACCGGGGGTCACCAAGGGCCGCGGCGTCCGGTGGCTGGCCCGGTACCTCCGGATCGCTCCCGGCCAGGTTATGGCGATCGGGGACCAGTACAACGACGCGGAGATGCTCGCCGAGGTGGGGCACGGCGTGGCCATGGGCGGGGCCCCCGAGGCGGTGCGGGCGGCGGCGAGGCACGTGACCGCGCCGTTCGAGTCGGACGGCGCCGCACTCGCCATCGAGGCGCTGGTGCTGGGGAGGGAGGCGGCATGACGCAGGATCCTCGACACGAGCACGGCGGGAACGATCCCGGGCGGAGGGATCTCCCGTCATCGTCGCCCCGCGTGCTCCCGGCGCGGGACCCCGAGGCGATCCGTGCGGCCGTCGCGGCCCTGCAGGCGGGGGAACTGGTGGCGGTGCCGACCGAGACCGTCTATGGCGTGGCCTGTCGGCTGGATGGCGCGGCCATCGAGCGGCTCCTCGACGCGAAGCGGCGCCCGCCGAACAAGGGAATCACGCTGCTGGTGGACGACGTCGCGCAGGCGGCATCGGTGGCGGAGCTCCCACCGGCGGCCCGGCGCCTCGCCGAGCGCTTCTGGCCAGGACCGCTGACCCTGGTCCTTCCCGTCCGGCCGGGCGTGTCGCTGCCGGAGAGCCTGACCGGCGCGAGCGGTGCCATCGGCTGTCGCGTGCCCGATCACCCCGCCCCGCGCGCCCTGGCCCGCGCGCTCGGGCCGATCCCCCTCACCTCCGCCAACCTCTCGGGCGCGCCCGACGCCACCGATGCCGCGGAGGTGGTCCGGCAGCTCGGCGCCTTGATCGCCGTGGTGCTGGACGACGGCCGCTCGCCCGGCGGGGTTCCCTCGACCGTGGTTCGCGTCGAGCGTGACGCCGGGCGCCCGGAGCTGCTGCGCGCCGGCGCGCTGCCCTTCGAGGCGATCCTCGAGGCGTGGCGTGGCTGACGCCGGTGCAGCCGTGGACGCGGGGTGCGCGGGAGCCGGTCAGGGCCCGGGTGTCGGCCGCGGCACGGTCACCTGCCCAATGCGCGGCGGGATGGGCGGCCGTCCACCGCGCGTACACTGGTGCGCCAGTGAGCCGTGGTGAGGAGCCGCAGATGAGCGTGACGACGGGCCGGGGACTTGCCTGGGCGCCCCTCTCCGAGGTGGATCCGGAGCTCTGGGCGGCGGTCGAGGGCGAGCGCGACCGCCAGCGCTGGAAGCTCGAGCTGATCGCCAGTGAGAACTACGTCTACCGCGCCGTGCTGGAGGCGCAGGGCACGTGGCTCACCAACAAGTACGCCGAGGGGCTCCCCGGGAAGCGCTACTACGGTGGCTGCGAGTACGTCGACGTGGCCGAGCGGCTGGCGCAGGACCGCGCCCTCGCTCTCTTCCCGGGCGCTGAGCACGTCAACGTGCAGCCCCACTCGGGAGCACAGGCCAACATGGCCGCCTACCTCGCCGTCCTCGATCACGGCGACCGGATCATGGGCCTCTCGCTCGCCCACGGCGGACACCTCACCCACGGGTCGCCGGTCAACTTCAGCGGCAAGTGGTTCGAGGTCCACAGCTACGGCGTGGCGCCCGGCACCGAGGTCCTGGACTACGACGAGGTGGAGCGCGCGGCCCGGGAGGTCCGGCCGCGGATGCTGGTCGCGGGAGCCTCGGCGTACCCGCGCACACTCGACTTCGAGCGGCTGGCCGCCATCGCGCACGACATCGGCGCGGTGCTCTTCGTGGACATGGCCCACATCGCCGGGCTCATCGCCGCCGGCCTCCACCCCTCGCCGTTCCCCCACGCCGACCTCGTGACCACCACCACCCACAAGACCCTGCGTGGCCCCCGGGGCGGGCTCGTGTTCAGCCGCGAGGACCTGCCAGCGGAGCTCAAGGCCAACTACCCGAAGCTCGCGAAGACCACCCTCGCCGCGGCGGTGGACAAGAGCGTCTTCCCGGGCGTGCAGGGCGGCCCGCTCATGCACGTGATCGCGGCCAAGGCGGTGGCACTGCTCCTTGCCGCCACGCCCGAGTACCGCGAGGACCAGCGCCGCACGGTGGCCAATGCCCAGGAGCTCGCCCTCGCGCTGCGCGACCGCGGCGCCCGGCTCGTCTCGGGCGGCACCGACACGCACCTCATGCTGGTGGACGTGACCCCGCTCGGCGTGACCGGGCGCGAGGCCGAGGCGACCCTCGACGAGGTCGGCATCACCGTCAACAAGAACGCCATCCCCTTCGATCGCAACCCGCCCAACATCGCCTCGGGGATCCGCGTCGGCTCGCCCGCGGTCACCACGCGCGGCATGGGCCCGGCCGAGATGCGGCAGATCGGCGGGCTGATCGTCGACGCGATCGAGGGCCGCGCCGATCCCGCGGTGGGTGCTCGCGTGGCCGGTGCCGTCCACGAGATCTGCGCCCGCTTCCCCGTGCCGGGGCTTCCTGAAGCGTGACCCCCGAGGGAGCCGAGGCGCTCCCGCTCGCGCTCGCCGGGCTGGTCCTCGCGGCGCTGGTCGCGTTCCTGCTCACGCCGCTCGCCGCCCGGCTCGCCACCGCGGTCGGCGCGGTGGACCGGCCGGGGGCCCGGCGCATCCACCGCGCCGTGACCCCGCGCGGCGGCGGTCTCGCCGTGGCCACCGCCTTCGTGCTCGTCGGCATCGCGCTTCTCTGGTACGAGCGGAGCTCGGACGTGGTCTCGGCCTCGTACCGGCCCCAGCCGGCGCAGCTCGTCGCGCTCATCGCCGGCGCCGCGCTCGCGGCGCTGCTGGGGTTCGTGGACGATCGCAGGGACCTGCGCGCCCGCTGGCAGTTCCTGGGTCAGCTCGCGCTCGCCCTCCTCGCCGTCGCGGCCGGGATGCGGATCGGCTTCATCAACAACCCGTTGGCGGGTGCGACGATCACGTTCGGGGGCACGGTCGGGGCCGTCCTCACCGTCTTCTGGATCGTCGGGATGATCAACAGCATCAACTTCATCGATGGCCTCGACGGCCTCTCCAGCGGGATCGCCATGATCGCGGCCCTGACGCTGGGCGGCATCTCCTTCACCACCAGCCAGAACCAGCCGGTGGTCGCGATCCTCTGCTTCACGCTGGCCGGCGCACTGGCGGGGTTCCTGCCCTGGAACTTCCACCCGGCGCGGATCTTCGTGGGGACCGCGGGCGTCTTCGTGATCGGCTACACGCTGGCCATCCTCTCGCTCCTGGGCACCGCGAAGGTGGCGGTGGCGCTGCTGGTGCTCGGCGTGCCGATCATCGACACGTTCTGGATCATCGTTCGGCGCCTTGCGCAGGGCTCCTCCCCGTTCGCGCCGGACCGGGGGCACTTCCATCACCGGCTCCTGGACCTCGGTCTGGGCCACCGCGAGGCCGTGCTGCTGATCTACGCCATCTGTGCGCTGCTCGCGCTCCTGAGCTTCCGGCTCTCCGGGACCGGGCAGATGTACGCGTTCCTGGGGATCGTGGTGGGCGGCGGCCTGGTGCTCTACCTGCTCACCGCCCGGGCGCGGGTGATGGGATCGAGCGGGCTCGATCCCCACGCCTACGAGGAGGAGGACGGGAACGGTGCGCCGGTCGGTGGCGCCGTGACGAAGCGGCCGACGGCCGGCGGTGCGGGGGCCGGCGACGCTGCGGCCAGCGGGATCGCGGTCGGGGCAGCCTCCGTCACCGGCCCGGAGGCCGGCGGCATCGCGCCCGCCAGCGTCGAAGCGGCGCCCCGGTCGGAACGGTCGCGGTCAGAGCCGGACGGCTGAGCCGTGGGCGATGTCGCGGGTGCTCCGCGGGGGGCGCGGCATGGTAGCATCGGTGGCCACTGCTATACTCTCGCGGCTTTGCCGGGTGACGAGTGCGCGAGCCTGGTCGAGTCGGTGCGTATCTGGCCCTGTTCTCCGAGATCGGTGCCGCCTTCGCGACCACCATCCTGGCGTTCGTCCTGGCCGGCGCGTGGGTCGACCAACAGCTGCATACGCTGCCAGTCTTCCTGCTGGTGGGATCGATCCTCGGGCTCGCGACCGGTGGGCTCGTCGTGATCCGGATCATCAACCGGTTCCTGGCGCGGTACCAGTAGTCAAGTTCCGGCGCGGCGGCCGCCGCGCCCATGGTGTGGGAGTGACGTGACGAGCGAGTTGTCGCCCGCCGAGTCGATCGGGCAGGGGGAGGCGGTCCAGCCCGCCCCGCGCCCGCGTTCCCGTCGGCCACTCTGGATCGCCGCCGCGGCCGTGGTCGTCGTGGATGCGCTCGCGGTGATCCTGGACGCACCGAGCGGCTTCCCTAACCCGAAGGTCACCATCCTCCAGAACCTGGAGCCGGTGCCCCCCAACGTGGTGTGGGACTTCGCCCCCAACAGCCCGGTCGCCAACGCGCCCCTGGTGGTGGACTTCCACCCCAGCATCACCTCGAGCATCCTCGCCTCGTGGCTGGTGATCGCCGCGCTGCTCGTCCTCTCGATCGCCGCGACCCGCCGGATGACGCTGGTCCCCGGCGGGCTGCAGAACCTGTTCGAGTGGATCTACGAGCAGTTCGCCAACTTCGCCGAGGGACTGGGCGGGCCGGGTGCCAGGCCCTACGTCAGCCTCTTCTCCGCGTTCTTCCTCTTCATCATGGTCGCGAACTGGACGGACCTGGTCCTCTTCGGCGACAAGATCAGCGCGCTGCGCACCCCCACCAGCGACCTCAATGTCACCATCGGGCTGGCCCTGGTGACGTTCGTGCTCACCCACGTCGAGGGGATGCGCGCGCTCGGGGTGGGGGGCTACATCGGCAAGTTCATCAACCTGAGCGGCTTCCGACGGGGGGTCGCGGACGGGCTCATCGACCTCTACGTGGGGCTGATCGAGTTCCTCCTCGAGTTCTTCAAGCCCGTCACGCTCTCCTTCCGTCTCTTCGGGAACCTGTACGGCGGCGGGATCATGCTGGGCGTCTTCACCGCACTCATCATCGCCTTCGTGCCGGTCCCGTTCGTGGCCCTCGAGGGCTTCATCGGGTTCATCCAGGCCCTGATCTTCGCGTCGCTGACCCTGATGTACATCCTGACCGCGATCGAGAGCCACCACGAGGAGGAGCACGCCGCGCCAGCGTTCGCCACGGAACCCGAGGGTGACGTCGGGCCGCCACTCGGCGCAGGGTCCGCACCCGGGCCCGCGCACTGACAGTCGAAGCCCCCGGCCCTCGCGGAGGAGGGAGAGGGGAGCACATTGGAGGGTCGCACGGAACATGAATGGTGATGTCGCGATGCTCGGGGCCGGCCTTGCCGCCCTCGGGGTGATCGGTCCCGGCATCGGGATCGGGATCCTGACCGGCATGTCGACCAGCGCGATGGGCCGCAACCCCGACGCGGCGTCCACGATCCGGGCCACGTTCATCCTGGGCGCGGCGTTTGCCGAAGGACTCGGGATCCTGGCCTTCGTGGTGGGCGTGCTGATCGTCTTCCTCAAGTAGCCTCGGCCGGTATCCCGGAAAGGTCGACACGTGTACGCGCTTGCCGCTGGCGGATTCCACCTGCCGGGCCCTGTCCTGGCGGAGGCCTCCAGCTCCGGGCTGGTCTTCAACGGCTTCTGGATCCTCATCGCCGCCGTCAACTTCGTCTTCTTCCTGGTCGTCCTCCAGCAGTTCGCCTTCGGTCCGGTGACCCGCATCCTTGCCGAACGGCGGGAGCGGGTCGAGCAGGGCCTGCGTGACGCCGACGCGGCGCGGAAGGAGCGCGAGGAGACCGCCCTGGACCGGAACCGGGTCCTCTCGGAGGCCCGCCACGAGGCCAACGAGATCATCCTGCGGGCCCAGAAGGGGGCAGAGGAGGTCCGGGCGCGGGACCTCGAGGCCGTCCACGAGGAGATCGAACGGCTCCGTCAGCAGGCGGCGGCCGAGATCGACGCGGAGCGGCAGCGGGCCCTCGCCGACGTGCGCGCCCAGATCGCCGACCTCGCCCTCCGGGCCGCCGGTCGCGTGGTGGGCGAGACCATGACGGCCGAGCGCGAACGGCGCCTGGTCGAGCAGTTCCTCGCCGAGACGGCGCCGGGGGCCGCGGCCGGAGGCGGATCCGCCGGCGGGGCCGCGAACTGATGCCCAGATCGAGCACCGACGCCCGCCGCTATGCCGAGGCCGCCTTCGAGGTGGCCCGCGACGCGGACGCGATCGCTGCCTGGAACGATGCGCTGGCTAGGGCGACCGCGGCCTTCGCGGATCCGCGCGTGGCCGAGGTGCTGACCAACCCGACACTCTCGGCTGCGGCCCGGCAGGCGCTCCTGCAGCGGGTGCTGGTCCAGCCGCTCCCTGACACCGTCCTCAACCTGGTCGGGCTGCTCATGGTGCGGCGCCGGATCGAGCTGCTCCCCCTGGTGGCGGCCGAGTTCCAGCGCCTGGTGGACCGCCACGAGGGTGTCAGCCGGGCGGTCGTCACCAGCGCGGCGGAGCTCACCGCCGACGAGCGGCGCGAGCTCGAGGAGCGCCTGGTGCAGCTCACCGGCGGGCCCGTGCGCCTGGCCACCGACATCGATCCGTCCCTGCTCGGCGGGGTCGTCGTCCGCCTCGGCGACCGCCTCTACGACGGCAGCGTCCGCGGGCGCCTCGAGCGGCTGCGCAGTCGGCTCGTCTCGGGCGCTCTCTAGGAGACCCACAGGCATGGCCATTCGTTCCGACGAGATCACCAGCATCATCCGGTCGGCCATCGAGCACTTCGACCAGCCGGTCGACGTGCGGTCCGTGGGGACCGTCGTGGAAGTCGGCGACGGGATCGCGCAGATCTACGGGCTGGAGGACGCTCTTGCGTCCGAGCTGCTGGAGTTCCCCGGCGGGGTGATGGGCATGGCCCTCAACCTCTCCGAGGACACCGTGGGCGCGGTAATCCTGGGCGACTACACGGAGATCAAGGAAGGCGACACGGTCAAGACCACCGGCCGCGTGGTGGAGGTGCCGGTGGGGAAGGCCCTCATCGGGCGCGTGGTCGATCCCCTGGGCCGTCCGCTCGACGACAAGGGCCCCATCGCCGCCACCCGCACGCGGCCCGTGGAGCGGATCGCCCCCGGCGTCATCACGCGCAAGTCGGTGGACACCCCGGTGCAGACCGGGATCAAGGCGATCGACGCCCTCATCCCCATCGGCCGTGGCCAGCGCGAACTCATCATCGGCGACCGCCAGACCGGCAAGACCGCCATCGCCGTCGACACGATCATCAACCAGAAGGGCAAGGGGCTCATCTGCATCTACGTGGCGATCGGCCAGAAGCTCTCCACCGTCGCCAAGACCGTGGCGACGCTCGAGCAGTACGGCGCGATGGAGCACACCATCGTGGTCGTGGCGGGCGCGGAGGACCCCGCCCCGCTCCAGTACCTCGCGCCGTACGCGGGCTGCGCGATCGGCGAGGAGATCATGGAGGCGGGCGTCGAGGTGGGCGACCGGATCGTCAAGGACGCGCTCTGCGTCTACGACGATCTCTCCAAGCATGCCTGGGCCTACCGCGAGATGAGCCTGCTGCTGCGTCGTCCGCCGGGACGCGAGGCGTACCCCGGCGACGTCTTCTACCTCCACAGCCGGCTCCTGGAGCGCGCGGCGCGCCTGAACGACGAGAACGGCGGCGGGTCGCTCACCGCGCTGCCGGTGATCGAGACCCAGGCGGGCGACGTCTCCGCCTACATCCCCACCAACGTGATTTCCATCACGGACGGGCAGATCTACCTCGAGTCCGACCTCTTCTACTCCGGCCAGCGGCCCGCGCTCAACATCGGCATCTCGGTGTCGCGGGTGGGCTCGGCGGCGCAGACCAAGGCGATGAAGAAGGTGGCCGGCCCGCTCAAGCTGGACCTCGCGCAGTACCGCGAGCTGGCGGCGTTCGCGCAGTTCTCCTCCGACCTGGACAAGGCCACCCGCGACCAGCTGACCCGCGGCGAGAAGACCTCCGAGGTGCTCAAGCAGCCCCTCTTCAACCCGCTGCCGGTGGAGCACCAGGTCGCGATCCTCTACGTGGTGACCCGCGGCTACCTCGACGACGTCCCGACCCCGCGGATCCGCGACTTCGAGCAGCAGTTCTACCGCTTCCTCGAGGCCGAGCGCACCCAGCTCCTGCACGAGCTCGCGGAGACGAAGACGCTCTCCGACGAGATCGCGGACGGCCTGGGCGAGGCGGTCACGGCGTTCAAGCAGCGGTTCCTGGCGTAGGGAGCGGGGCGTGGCCAGCCAGCGGGAGATCCGGCGCCGCATCGCGTCGGTCCGCAACATCAAGCAGATCACGCGGGCCATGCAGTTCGTGGCCGCGTCGAAGCTGAAGCGCGCCCAGGACGCCACGCTCGCCTCCCGCCCCTACAGCGACAAGCTCGACGAGGTCCTGGCCGACGTGGCGGCCGTGCTCGGCGGCGAGGAGCATCCCCTCCTCGCGCAGCGCGACGGCGGCCCGCGCTGCCTCGTCGTCTTCACCACCGACCGGCCCCTGGCCGGCGCCCTCAACGCGAACGTCGTGCGGTTCGCGGCCCGCGAGATCGTGGAGCACCCCGGCGACCTGGCCGTGGTGGCCGTGGGACGGAAGGGGCGCGACGCGCTGCGGCGCATGCGGGTGCCCATCGCGGCGTTCTTCCCCAACTTCGGTGACCGCCCCGCGTTCGCCGACGTGCTGCCGCTCGCCCGTCTCATCACCGACGACTTCCTGTCCGGCACCTACGGCCGGGTGGACCTGATCTTTCCGCGGTTCGTCTCCACCCTGACCCAGCGCCCCGAGCTGGAGCAGCTCCTCCCGATCCAGCCCTCCGAGGACACGGCCGGGATCCCCGGCAACCAGTTCATCTTCGAGCCGAGCCCCGAGGCCGTGCTGGAGCAGCTCCTCCCCCGCTACGTGGCCACGCGCCTGTACCAGGCGGTCCTGGAATCGGCCGCCAGCGAGCAGTCCAGCCGCATGGTCGCCATGAAGAACGCCACCGAGAACGCCGAGGAACTCATCGAGGACCTGACGCTCACCTACAACAAGGTGCGCCAGGCCAACATCACGCGCGAGATGATCGAGATCGCGTCGGGCGCCCAGGCGCTCTGATGCGGGACGGAGGAACGACCGGAACCATGGCCACTGCCGCACCTGCGACCGGCACCGTGATCGCGATCACCGGCCCGGTCGTCGACATCCAGTTCCCCACGGGCCAGCTGCCGGCCATCTTCAACGCCGTCACCATCGAGCGCGAGGGGAACCCGCTCGTGGCGGAGGTGCAGCAGCACCTCGGCAACGACTGGGTGCGGGCGGTGGCCATGACCACCACCGACGGCCTGGCGCGCGGCACGGTGGCGATCGACCAGGGCGCGCCGATCAGCGTCCCCGTGGGCGAGCAGACCCTCGGCCGAGTCTTCAACGTGCTCGGGCTCCCCATCGACGAGAAGGGCGACCTGGGCGAGGTCGAGCGGGATCCCATCCATCGGCCGGCCCCGGCCTTCGACCAGCAGGCCACGGCCACCGAGGTCTTCGAGACCGGCATCAAGGTCATCGACCTGATCGCGCCGTTCCCCAAGGGCGGCAAGGTGGGGATCTTCGGCGGCGCGGGCGTGGGCAAGACGGTCATCATCCAGGAGCTGATCCGGAACGTGGCCGCCGAGCACTCCGGCTATTCCGTCTTCGCCGGCGTGGGCGAGCGCTCCCGCGAGGGAAACGACCTGCTCCACGAGATGACCGAGTCGGGGGTCATCGACAAGACCGTGATGGTCTTCGGCCAGATGAACGAGCCCCCCGGCGCGCGCCTGCGGGTGGGCCTCACCGCGCTGACCATGGCGGAGTACTTCCGGGACCGCGAGGGCCGCGACGTCCTCCTCTTCATCGACAACATCTTCCGCTTCACCCAGGCCGGCTCGGAGGTGTCCGCGCTGCTCGGCCGGATGCCCTCCGCGGTGGGCTACCAGCCCAACCTGGCCACCGAGATGGCGGGACTCCAGGAGCGCATCACCTCCACCAAGACGGGCTCCATCACCTCGCTGCAGGCGGTCTACGTCCCGGCCGACGACTACACGGACCCGGCGCCGGCCACTGCCTTCGGGCACCTCGACTCGACCATCCGGCTGGAGCGCTACCTGACCGAGCTGGGCATCTACCCCGCCGTGGATCCGCTCTCCTCCACCTCGCGGATCCTCGACCCGCTGGTGGTGGGGCAGGAGCACTACGACGTGGCCCGCGAGGTGCAGCGCGTGCTCCAGAAGTACCGCGACCTGCAGGACATCATCGCGATCCTGGGCATGGACGAGCTCTCCGAGGAGGACAAGGCCACCGTGGCGCGGGCGCGGCGCCTGCAGCGGTTCATGAGCCAGCCCATGTTCGTGGCCGAGGTCTTCACCGGGCGCGCCGGCAAGTACGTTCCGATCCGCGACAGCGTCGCCTCCTTCAGGGAGATCCTGGAAGGCAAGGCGGACGACCTGCCCGAGCAGGCGTTCTTCCTCGCCGGCACCATCGACGACGTCCGGGCCAACGCCGAGAAGATGCGGTGATCCTGTCACGGCGGGGCCGCGCAGCGACTACCCTGTACCCGGCACTGGGAGGGGAGGCGCGCTGATGCCCATCCGGCTCGACATCGTGACCCCCGAGCGGCTCGCCTTCTCCGACGACGTCGACGAGGTGGTGTGCCCCGGGGTGGAGGGCCAGCTCGGCATCCTGCCCCATCACGCGCCGCTGCTGACCACGCTGGGCCTGGGCGAGCTACGCATCCGCACGGGCAGCGAGGTGGATGCCTTCGCCATCGCCGGCGGCTTCCTCCAGGTGCGCCCGGATCGCGTGGTGGTGATGGCGGAGACCGCCGAGCTGGGCTCCGAGATCGACCTCGAGCGCGCCCGTCACGCGCGCGAGGAGGCAGAGCGCACGCTCGAGGCCGCCTACCTGGAACCCGCGGATCTGGCCCGTGCCCGGGCCGGGCTGCAGAAGGCGCTGCTGCGCATCCGGGTCGCGGAGCGGCACCGGCGGGAGGGCCCGCGCCATCACGGGTAGCCGATCGTGACCGGAGGCCGGCTCTTCCACTGGGAGTACGAGCCCCCGCCCGTCGAGCACGAGGTCTTCCGCGTGGAAGGCGGCGCGGTGCTGCGCGGCGAGGTGGTGATCAGCGGGGCCAAGAACGCCGCGCTGAAGCTGCTCGCCGCGGCCACCCTCACCGGTGAACGCTGCCGGTTCACCAACGTTCCCGAGATCGAGGACGTGCGCGTCATGGTGGAGACGCTGCGGGACCTGGGGGTGGTGGTAGACCACCCGGCCCCCAACGTCTACGAGGTGGCCTCGGGCGACGTGGACTGGCTCTTCGTCCCGCTGGAGGCGGCGGCCAAGATGCGCGCCAGCTTCATCCTGCTGGGCCCGCTCCTGGCCCGCTTCGGGCAGGTCATCATGAGCAACCCGGGGGGCGACCGGATCGGGCGACGACCGGTGAACCTCCACGTCGACGCGATGCGTGCCCTGGGGGCGGAGATCGACTACCGCAACGGCTACTACTTCGCCCGGGCGCCCGGGCGACTGCGGGGCGCGGAGATCCGCTTCCCCAACGTCACCGTGATGGGCACCGAGAACGCCATGCTGGCCGCCACCCTGGCCGAGGGCCGCACCGTGATCCGGCCCGCGGCCCAGGAGCCCGAGGTGGACGACCTGATCGCGATGCTCCGGAAGATGGGGGCCGACGTCGAGCGCACCGCCCCCGACACGATCGAGGTGCAGGGCCGGCGTCGGCTGCGGGGCGCCGAGCACAGCGTGATCCCGGACCGCATCGAGGCCGGGACGTTCGTGATCGCGGCGGCCGTCACGGGCGGCGAGGTGACCCTGCGCGGCGCGCCCTGCGACCACCTGGGGGCCTTCCTCGAGGTGGTCACGCAGATGGGCGTGCAGGTCGCCTGCGGACGCGACACGATCGAGGTGCGCGGCGCGCCCCGTGGCAGCGGCGCATACCACGCGGCCGACGTGATGACCGCCCCGTACCCGGGCTTCGCCACCGACCTGCAGCCGCCCACCTGTATCCTGCTGACCCAGGCCCGCGGGACCAGCCGGGTGCACGAGACGATCTTCGAGGACCGCCTGGAGTGGCTCGGCGAGCTCGCCCGCATGGGCGCGGACCTGCAGGTCCAGGATGGCCACCACGCCGTCATCCGCGGCCCGTCGCGCCTCCACGGCACCACCGTGGAGATCGGCGACCTGCGGGCGGGCGCCTCGCTCATCCTGGCCGCGCTCGCGGCCGACGGCACGACCACCATCCGCGGCGCGCACCACGTGCACCGCGGCTATGAGAACATCGAGGGCAAGTTCGTGGGCCTGGGTGCCCGCATCGAGCGCCTCGCAGAAGGGACCGTCATCGCCACCGCATGAAGATCGGCATCGACCTGGGCACGGCCAACGTGCTCGTCTACGTCAAGGGCCGGGGGATCGTCCTCCAGGAACCCTCCGTCGTGGCCGTCAGCGACGAGAACCACATCGTCGCGGTCGGCGAGGAGGCCCGGGAGATGATCGGCCGCACGCCCAACAACATCCAGGCGATCCGCCCCATGAAGGACGGGGTCATCGCCGACTACGTCATCACCGAGGCCATGCTGCGCTACTTCATCCGCAAGGCGGGGCGCAGCATGCTGAAGCCGGACGTGATGATCAGCGTCCCCTCGGGGGTGACCAGCGTCGAGAAGCGCGCCGTGCGCGACGCGGCCCTGAAGGCCGGCGCCCGCGAGGCGTACCTGATCGAGGAGCCGCTGGCGGCAGCCATCGGCGCCAGCGTCCCCATCAGCGGGCCGTCGGGGAACATGGTGATCGACATCGGCGGCGGCACCACCGAGATCGCGGTCATCGCCCTGGGCGGGATCGTGGTGAGCACCAGTCTTCGGGTGGGCGGGAACCGCTTCGACGAGGCGATCGCCAGCTACATCCGCAAGAAGTACAACCTGATGGTCGGCGAGCGGACCGCGGAGGAGGTCAAGATCCAGATCGGCACCGCGCTGCCGCTCGACCGCGAGATGACCATGGAGGTCCGCGGGCGGGACCTCATCGCCGGCCTGCCGCGGACCATCCCCTTCACCAGCTCGGAGGCGATGGAGGCGATCGAGCAGCCGCTCCAGCAGGTGGTGGCCGCCGTGCGCCAGGTCCTGGAGGAGACGCCACCCGAGCTCTCCAGCGACATCATCGACAAGGGCATGGTGATGTCCGGGGGCGGCTCGCTGCTGCGCAACATCGACAAGCTGCTCACCCAGGTCACCGGGGTCCCCTGCCACGTGGCGGAGAACCCCCTGAACTGCGTCGCGCTGGGGACGGGCCTCGCGCTCGAGCATTTCGACTTCTTCAAGAAGTCACTCGTCCAGCAGGTCTAGGATCCCGAGATGGGCGACCGGCCGGACACGTCGGGTCGCTGCTTCGCCGACCTGCACTGCCATACCAACCGCTCGTTCGATTCGCTGAGCGACCCGCTGGCGGCGATGCAGCGCGCGCTGGAGCGCGGCATCACGCACCTCGCGATCACGGACCACGAGCACGTGGACGGCGCGCTCTTCGCGCGCGACCGGGCTCCCGAGGGGCTCACCGTGATCGTGGGCGAGGAGGTCCGCTCCGCTGACGGCGACCTGATCGCGCTCTTCATCGAGGAGCGCGTGCCGCCCGGGCTGCCCGGCCCGGAGACGATCGAGCGGATCCACGCCCAGGGCGGGCTGGCCGGGGTGCCCCACCCGTTCGACCGCTTCCGCGGCTCGGCGGCGAAGGAGGGGACCGCGCGGCTGGAGCGCCTGGCGCCGCTGGTGGATTACATCGAGGCGTTCAACGCGCGGGTGCCGTTCGGCGACGCGAACGTGCGGGCCGCCGAGTTCGCCCACGCCCACGGGGTGCCCGGGGTCGCCTCGTCGGACGCCCACACCCTGCTCGAGGTGGGCGTGGCGTACACGATCCTGCCCGGGCCCATCACCTGCGCCGAGGACCTGCGCCGCGCGCTGGTGCAGCTGCAGGGGTCGGCCCTGGTCACGCAGCACGCGTCGCGCCTGCTCCGCGGCTTCATGCCGATCGCCAAGACGGTGCAGCGCCTGCGCGGCAACCGCCGGGAGGCCCTCACGTGACCGGGGATCCGGCCCGGGACAGGCGGGCTGGTGGCGGACCTCCCGCGGCGGGCCACCCCGGCGACGCGCCCGGCCCCGTCCCGGCCGACGCGGGCGGACCGGCCACGGCCGCGGTGCCGGACGTCTCGGCCGAGCAGATCTCGCTCGGCCGGCGGCTGCGCCAGCCCCGCACGCTGGTCTCGATCCTGGTGCCCGTCCTGGTGCTGGTCCTGCTGGCGGCCAGCCTCCCCGGGTTCAAGCTCGACAAGCTGCCCGGCCTGATCCTGGGCGCCAACCCCTGGCTGCTGCTGGCGGCGCTGGCGGTCTACTACCTGGGGTTCCCGCTGCGCGGCCTGCGCTGGCGGCTGATCCTGCGGGCGGCCTCCACGGAGGTCTCCACCCGCGATTCGACCGAGATCATCTACATCAGCTGGCTGGTCAACTGCGTGGTCCCCGCCAAGCTCGGAGACATCTACCGGGGCTGGCTGCTGCGCCTCAACTACCTCGTGTCGCTGAGCCGCACCCTGGGCACCATCTTCATCGAGCGGATCTTCGACCTCTTCGCGATCGTGCTGCTCGGGCTGGCGGCGGGGCTGTGGAGTTTCCGGGCGGGGATGCCCCGCGAGGTGCAGATCATCTTCGGGCTCGGCTTCGTGGTGATCGCGCTGCTGGCGGTCGGGCTGTTCACGCTGCGCAACTTCGGCCGCCGGCTGCTGACCGTCTTCCCGGTCCCCGCCCGCGTGGTGTCCCTCTACGAACGCTTCGAGGAGGGCGTCTTCGGGATCGGGACCCGGCAGGTGCCGGTGCTCGCGGTCCTGACGGGCCTGATCTGGGCCACCGAGGCGGCCCGCCTGTACCTGGTGGTG
>JAKAHX010000305.1 GCA_021814735.1 Chloroflexota bacterium
CAGCTCCACCTGCAGGCGGGCCAGTTCGGTCTCGTACGTCCTGCGGTCCAGCCACTCGCGGCGACCGTGGATGTGCGCCCCCTGGGGCGTCTCGTCGGCAGATGGACTGCCGGTGGCAACGGCTGGCGCCAGGGCGCCGGCACCGCCGACCGGGCCGTCGGTGGCCGCCGCGATCCCGGCCGGGCCGACCGCGGCCCCGGTGGCCTCCGTCCGGGTGCCCTGGTCGTGCGGCGGTGGGGCGTGACGCTCGCGATGCTCGTGTCCCGCGTGATCCTTCGGCATCCCGGCACCTCCGCCACGGCGTCTCCGCCCGCGTGGCGAGGCCGATGCTACGCCGACGCCGTGTCGCCAACGCACCGATCTGGGCCGGCCGCTACCCGATGCGCTCCAGCGCCACCACCGGGATCACCCGGCTCGTCCGCTGCTGGTACTCCGTGAAGCTCGGGTGCATCGCGGCGTGCTGGGCGTACAGGCGATCCCGCTCGGCGCCCTCGATCACGACCGCCCGAGCCCGAAAGGTCTCACCGCCGGCTTCCACGGTCACCACCGGGTGTGCCAGCAGGTTGCGGTACCAGGCGGGGTGGGTGGGCGCGCCGCCCTTGGACGCCACGATCACGTAGCGGTCACCGTCCCGCGTGTAGACCACCGGGGCCAGCCGTTGCGCGCCCGACCTGGCGCCCGTCGTGGTCAGGAGCAGGACCTGTCGCCCGGCGAACGGCCCGGCTGTCACGGTGCCCTGGTGGGCCCGGAAATCCTCGATGAGGGCCGCGGTCATCGCGGCGAAGGCGGCGCGGGGATCGGGGACGCTCATGGGGTGCCTCGCAGGATGGATGGGGAACGGGTGGCGCCCACGGTACCCGAGGAGCGCCGACGTCGCCGGGGCCGGGGCGCCACGCATCCAGGAACGCGGCAGGGCGGGTCATGGCGCGGGGCGGGTCGGACGCCAGCGACCGATGGAGCGCTGGACCGGTGCCGTACCATCGGGCCGTGCAGCCGCCCGTTGCATCCGAGCACGCCCAGCCCGGTTCCGGATCGTCCGACCTCGCCACGGGTCGCCAGCCTGACGCGCGCCGGTCGCGGTCGCCTGTCACGCGGTTGATCGCGTACGCGCGTGCCTGGACGGATGGCCGCCGGGCGCCGGGTCGGACGGCCGTCGCGCGTGTCGCGCTCGGTGCCGCGATCGGCGTCCTCGCCGTCCTTGCCAAGACCCCCATCAACACGCTCGCCGGCGGGGACATCGGCTATGTGCCCATGCTCATCGGGGTCGGCGTCGCCGCCTGGTACGGCGGGTTCGGCGGTGGTCTGGCCGCGGTGGGGGCCGGGATGCTGGCGGACGTGTGGCTGGTCCTCCTGCCGGGAGGGCTGCTGGAGGGTTCGGATCGGCCGGAGCAGGCGCGGGCGATCTTCAACCTCGTGGTCGGCGCCGCTGCGACCGTCGTGATCGCCGGTTTCCGCGAGAGCCTGGAACGGGAGCGGACGCGCGAAGCCGAGCTGCAGCTGGTCCTGCGCGCGTCCCGGATGGCCAGCTGGGCCTGGGACCCGAACGGCGGCACCATCCGATGGTCGACCCGGTCGCGCAGCGGCGACCCCGGGCGGCCCGAGCCGACGACGTTCGACGCCTACCTGGCGCTCGTGCACCCGGATGACCGGGCCAGGGTCCGGCAGGCCGTGGAGCACACCGCGCGGGGCGACGGCGACTTCGGGCTCGAGTTCCGCGCGCGCTGGCCGGATGGTTCTCTCCACTGGATCCAGTCGTCGGGGCGGCTCTTCGGAACCGGACGCGGCGAGGTCCCCCGGGTCGTCGGCCTGGACCAGGACATCACCGACCGGCGGGTGGCGGAGGAGCAGCGGGACGCGCTGCTGGCCGCGGAACGCCAGGCCGCCCTGCGCCACGAGGCCTTCCTGGACGTGGCTTCCCACGAGCTGCGCACGCCCATCACCACGATCTACGGTGGGGCGAAGCTGCTCGCGCGCCGGGAAACGCCATTGTCCGAGGCGGATCGGGCCGACCTGCTCATGCAGATGGCCGCGGAGGCGGAGCGCCTGTACCGCCTGGTCGAGGACCTCCTGGTCCTGACCCGCTCCGAGCGTGGTGCGTTGCCGCCGGTCGCCGAACCGGTGCGGATCGCCCCGCTGTTGCAGCGGGTCATCGCGAGCGAGGCACCGCAATGGCCCGGCGTCCGGTTCAGCGCCGAGATCGCCCCCGACCTGCCGGTGGTCAGCGGCGACGACACCTACCTCGAGCACGTCTTCCGCAACCTGCTGAGCAATGCCGCCAAGTACGGCGCGCCTGGCGGGTACGTCCGGCTCACCGCGTCCGCGGAGGACGGCGTGGTGGTGGTGCGGGTGCTCGACGGCGGGCCGGGCATCGACGAGGCGGATGCCGACCGGCTCTTCGACCTGTTCTACCGGTCCCCATCCACCGCCGGCCTCGCCAAGGGCGCCGGGATCGGGCTCTTCGTGTGCCGCAGCCTGCTGACGGCGATGGGTGGCTCGATCAGCGCGTGCCGCCGCGAGGAGGGCGGCTCGGCGTTCACGGTGCGACTCCCGCCGTACGTCGAGGACGATGCGAGCGACGACGCCGGCGGCGACCGCGACGCCGGGGCGTCGTGGTCCAGCCAGGGTGAACTGGTCCTCCTGGCGGCGAACGGGAGCCGACCGTCGTCCAGTTGGTCGCCGTAGGCCTCGACCGGCGGTTCAGCGCTTGGTCAGGATCCGCTCCAGGACCTCGCCGCTGTCCTCCATCGCGTCGATCGCCTCCTCGAGCCCGGCGTAGACCTCGCGCCAGCGCAGCGCGAACATGGCGTCCGTCTGCCCCTTGAAGAGCGCCGCGATCGCCGCGCGCGAGAGGCCGTCCGCCTCGTGCTCGAGCTCGTGGATCACCTTGAGGTGCGGCTCCATCCCCTTGAAGCTGTCGAGGCGGAGCAGCGCGTCGTGCAGCTGGGACGCGGTGGCGACGAGGATCCGCGCCAGGCCCACCGCCTGCGGTGTCGGCCGCTCGATGTCGTTGATGAGAAACGCCTCGGCCACCGCCTTGATCTCGTCGACCACGTCGTCCAGGCGGTTCGAGAGGGCGTGGATGTCCTCGCGGTCGAACGGCGTGACCAGCGTGCGCTCCAGCCGCGCAGTGATCTCGCGGTCCACCATGTCGGCCTCGTGTTCCACCGACGCGATCTCCGCGATGCGTTCTTCCAGCCGGTCGTACTG
>JAKAHX010000306.1 GCA_021814735.1 Chloroflexota bacterium
GCCGACATCGGGATCTCGCTGCCGGGGACGTTCGAGGAGCCCGTGGCGCCGGTGTACGTGGACGGGAAGCTGTCGACCACGCTCCGCGGCGAGGGGCTGGTCGACGAGTTCAAGGCGATCCTCGACGGCTACGTGGAGCGCCGCTACGGGCAGCATCCCGGGCAGGTCGCCGCCGGGTAGCGGATCGCCGGGCGAGGGACCGCGAGGCGGCGCATCCCGCTCCCGCGGCGGGACGCAGGGCACGGGCCACTGCGGTTCCGGGCGCGGCCGGCCACAGCCGGGGGCGCGGGCCGCTCGTCCAACGGCGACCGGATCGCCCGCCTGTACGTCAGCGCGAGTCACGCGGAACCTCCTGGTGGCCGCTGGCCACTCCCGGCCGCGGCCGGCTGCCAGAAGCGCGCGTGGCAGGCTACCGGGGCATCACGTCCGGCCGCCCGGGCCCGCGCCCGTGTGCCGGGGCGCCGAGGCCGTCTACCAGGGCATCGGCGCAGGGGCCGTTCACGCTCAGAAGCGCGCGTGGCAGGTAGCCATGGAGCTGCGGCCGGTTGCCCGGGCCCGTGGCCGTGTGCCGGGGCGCCGAGGCCATCTACAGGGCATCGCCGCAGGGGTCGTTGGACCTCAGGGACGCTCGTGGCAGGTTGTCAGGGCGCCGCGGCCGGGGCCGTTGGGCTCGAGGGGAGCGCGTGGCTTGACACGAGCCCGCTCTCCGGGCGCGCGTGGGATCGAGGCGGATGCCCGCCGAGCTCGGCGCACCGCCGGCGCCTTTCCTGCAGGATGTGCATGCATGGAACCGTATGTCCCGTCCGCTGTCCGGCGGACGCCGGACGGGGTCGCCCACGAGCTCATTCACGCTCGTCCGCCGGCCCACCAGGGCCGGGGCGAGCCGGCCAGCCGCCATGGATCGGCCATACGGTTCCTCGGGCGCGCATCTCGCAGGATCGGAGGCCGCTGACCCCGGAGCCTCAGGCCCATGCCGGCGCCGTCGCACGCAGCGCGGCCCGCGCCCCCGCGGGCGCTCGTTGCCGCCGGCGGGCCCCGGCGCTGCTCGCAGGCCCCGGAGCCGCCCGCGGGCCCCTCGGCCCCGTCGGGCCGCCCCGACGCTCGCGGAAGCCGTGCTGTTGTCGGCGCCCGGGCCGCGCGCCGATCCGGCAGGCGCGTGCGCTACCATTGCCACCCGGCGGTGCCGCGCGGCATCGTCTCGTGCACCCCCTGCCCCTGCCCAGCGTCATGCGAGGAGTACCCGTGGCCAAGGACGGCTTCGTCACGAGCATCACGCGCCAGTCGGACGACTTCCCGGCCTGGTACAACGACGTCGTTCTGAAGGCGGAGCTGGCGTCCTACTCGCCGGTGCGGGGCTGCATGGTGATCCGCCCCTACGGCTACGCGATCTGGGAGTCGATGCGGGACGAGCTGGACCGCCACATCAAGGCAACCGGCCACAGCAACGTCTACTTCCCGCTGTTCGTGCCGCGCTCGCTCCTCGAGAAGGAGGCCGAGCACGTCGAGGGCTTCAACCCGCAGGTCGCGTGGGTGACCCACGCCGGCGGCAAGGAGCTCGACGAGTGGCTGGCGATCCGCCCCACCAGCGAGGCGATCATCGCCGAGACGATCAAGGACTGGATCCAGTCGTACCGCGATCTGCCGCTGCTGATGAACCTCTGGAACAACGTGGTCCGCTGGGAGCTGCGCACGCGCCTGTTCCTGCGGACGGCCGAGTTCCTCTGGCAGGAGGCGCACACCTTCCACGCCACCGAGCAGGAGGCGCGCGAGGAGGTGGACCTCGGCCTGGAGATCTACCGGAAGGTCTCCGAGGAGTGGCTGGCGATCCCGGTGATCTCGGGGCGCAAGAGCGAGGGCGAGAAGTTTCCCGGCGCCGTGTACACGTACTCGGTCGAGGCCATGATGCGCGACCGCAGGGCGCTGCAGGCGGGGACCAGTCACTACCTCGGATCGAACTTCGCGCAGGCCGCCAACATCACGTTCCTCGACCGCGACAACCAGCGCCGCTACCCCCACGGGACCTCCTGGGGCTTCAGCACGCGCATGGTGGGCGCGACGATCATGGCCCACGGCGACGACAGCGGGCTGGTGCTGCCGCCGCGCGTGGCCCCGGTCCAGGTCGTGGTGGTGCCCATCTTCCGCTCCGAGGCCGACCGGATCGCGGTGGCCGAGGCCATCGAGCGGTTCGAGCTGGCGCTGCGCTCGACCCCCGAGGGCAGGGAGGTGCGGCTGGAGATCGACTGGCGCGAGGAATCGCCCGGCTTCAAGTACAACCACTGGGAGCTGCGCGGCGTCCCGTTCCGGATCGAGGTCGGCCCGCGCGACGTGGCCGCGGGGCAGGGGACACTCGTCCGGCGTGTCGACCGCTCGAAGGAGGCCGTGCCGCTCGACAGGCTGGCCGCCGAGCTGCCCCTGCGCCTGACCGGATACCAGCAGGAGCTGTTCCAGCGCGCGCTCGACTTCCGCGCTGCGAACACGCACTACGTGGACGATCTCGAGAGCTTCCGTCGCGTCAACGAGCAGCAGGGTGGGTTCCTCTGGGCCCATTGGTGCGGTGCGCCGGAGTGCGAGGCGCGGATCAACCAGGAGACCGGCGCGACGATCCGGAACATCCCGTTCGACTCGCCGGCGGAGGCAGGCCGGTGCATCGTGGACGGCCGACCCTCGGAGCGGCGGGTCGTCTTCGCACGCGCGTACTGAAGCCGGCAGGCGCCGGCGACCGACGTTCACGACCGGGCGGACTCCGCGGTCGGCGGGTGACGCACCCGCGGGACCAGCTCGGGCGCCGGGTGTGTGCCAGCTGCCGGTGAGCGAGACCGTCCGCCCGTCGCGCCCGACCTCCATGGCCTCGCCGGAGCTGCGCGCCCTCACCACGGGTCTCGTCCTGACGGTGACGCTCGTGGCCCTCGAGGCCCTCGCCGTGGCGACCGTGATGCCCGTGGTCTCCGCCGATCTCGGCGGGATCTCGCTCTACGGCTGGGTCTTCAGCGCGTTCTTCCTGGGGGACCTGGTGGGGATCGTGGCCGCGGGCGAGCAGGCCGACCGCCATGGGCTCGTTCGCCCGTACCTGCTCGGCCTCGGTTTCTTCGCCGTCGGGCTCACCGTGGGCGGCCTCGCGTCGTCGATGCCCGTGCTGGTGGCCGCGCGCGCCGTGCAGGGGTTCGGAGCTGGCGCCATCCCGGCGGTGGCGTACGTCA
>JAKAHX010000307.1 GCA_021814735.1 Chloroflexota bacterium
AGATGCGATCCATGAAGCTGGCAAGCGTCCTGGCGACGCTGGCCGTCGTGGCGGGCGCGTGCTCGAGCGCCGCGACCACCGCCCCGACCCAGGCCCCGGCGAGCGCGGCGGCCCCGGCAAGTGCCGCCGCCCCCGCGAGCGCTGCCGCCCCGGCCAGCGCGGCGGCCCCGGCAAGCGCCGCGGCCCCGGCAAGCGCCGCGGCCCAGGCTCCGCTCACGGGCAACCTCACCCTCTGGGAGGCATACGGCGCCTCGGGCAACGCCGAGATCACCGCGTTCGAGAAGATCCTCGCCAACGTCGAGGCCGCCAATCCCGGCCTGCACGTCACGCGGGTGGACATCCCGTTCAACAACCTGTTCACGAAGTTCGAGACGTCCGCGGCCAACAGTGGCGTGCCGGACCTCTACATCGCCCCCAACGACAGCATGGCCAAGGAGGCCCGCGCCGGCCTGCTCGCCGACCTGACCCCGTACCTGCCGCAGCTGAGCAACATCTCGCAGGCCGCGATCCAGGCGGACACGGTGGACGGCAAGCTCTACGCCATCCCCGAGTCGATCAAGGGCGTCGCGCTCTTCTACAACACCTCGATGCTGCCCACGCCGCCGGTCACCACCGATGACTGGCTGAAGGACGCGAGCAAGCTCGGCTGGGTCTACGGCGCCAATGGTGGCGGTGCCTACTACCTGTGGGGCCTCTTCCAGTCGTTCGGCGGCACCATCCTCGATCCCAACACCGGCAAGTGCGCCGCCACGGCGAACTCCGGCGTGGCCGATGCCCTCGCCTGGCTCCAGAAGGCCAAGGCCGCCGGCATGCACATGTACCAGAACGACACCGCCGCCGCGGCCGACTTCGTGGCCGGCAAGATCGCCGGCTTCATCGACGGACCCTGGCAGTCCGGCAACCTCGAGAAGGCCCTTGGCAGCAAGCTCGCCGTGGCCCCCGGCCCGACCGGTCCTGCGGGTGCCTTCGGCCCGCTCGTGGCCCCCGACGGCTACTACATCAACAAGAACTCGGCGAACGTGGACCTGGCCGTCAAGTTCGCGATCGAGATGGACTCGCAGGCCAACGAGCAGATCTTCGCCGATGAGGCCGGCCACATCCCCGCGATCGCCGGGGTGACCTTCAACAACCCCATCAGCCAGGGCTTTGCGAACGCCTACAAGACCGGCTTCCCCCGGCCCACTGCCAAGCAGCTCGACAACTACTGGACCCCCTTCGGGAACGCGCTCGCCGCAGCCATCGACAAGGGTGGCTCCACGACGGCGCTGGTCGCCACGGCCTGCCAGCAGATGGATAAGGCCAACGGTCTCTAGTAACGTCTGACCCCTGGCCTCGTCCAGCGGTCACGGCAGCGAGGGGACGCCGGTCGTCCGGCGTCCCCTGCGCACCGGCAGGGGAGGAAGCACGGATGCGCACGCGGGAGGTGGACCGGTGAGTGTCCAGGCATCGGCGGCGGCGCCGCCTCGCTCCTGGTGGCGACGCACGCAGAACGCGCGGACCGCCTACCTGTTCCTCCTGCCCGCGCTCCTGGTGATGCTGGTCATCACCTTCTACCCGCTGGTGTTCCAGGTCTGGATGTCCTTCACGGACTACGGGCTGAAGAACCTCAACCCCCACGCACCCGCCCCGGCCTATGTGGGATGGCAGAACTACCTGCGCATCCTGCAGAACAACATCGTCATCCCCAACTTCGATTTCATGCGGGTGCTCGTCTTCAACCTGTGGTGGGCACTCTCGAACGTGGTGATCCACGTGGTGCTGGGGGTGCTGATCGCGATCATCCTCAACACCCCGGGGCTCTGGTTCAAGCGCACGTACCGGGCGCTCTACATCATCCCCGTGGTGATCCCGCAGATCATCGTGGCAACCGTCTGGCGGGACATGTTCGACCCGACCAACGGGGCGATCAACTTCCTCATCGACATCATCCTCCGGCTGCCCCCGGGCGGGTTCAACCTCGACTGGCTCAACCAGCCCAACCCCATCATCTCCGCCGGTCCCTTCGTGCTGCCGCTGGCGTATTTCGCCCTCCTGGCGGCCAACGTCTGGCTGGGCTGGCCGCTCAACTCGGTCGTGGCGACGGGGGCCCTGCAGAGCATCCCCGGCGAGCTGTACGAGGCGGCCGAGATGGACGGGGCGGGGGCCTGGGCCAAGTTCCGGGCGGTCACGCTGCCGTTCCTGCGCCCCGCCATGCTGCCGTACGCGATCTACGGCTTCGTCATCACCTTCAATCTCTTCTATCTCTCGTACTTCATGTCGGGAGGTGGTCCCTTCGGCCAGACCGAGCTGCTCGTGACGACCGCCTACCGCCTGGTCAACGAGCAGCAGCTCTACGGTGTCGCCGCGGCCTTCGCCGTGTTCCAGTTCTTCATCCTGCTGGCGATCACCCTGGTGACGAACCGGCTTGCGAAAGCGACGGCGCAGTTCGATGCGTGAGCCCGCCACATCCCGGAGGAACCGGCCATGACGATCCAGACCGGTGCCGTGACCCAGGCGGCCCCCCGTGCGATTGCCTCCGAGAGCGCCCAGCGCGGTCGCCGGCTGCCGCTCCGGCGCCAGCTGATCCTGCAGCTGGTCTGCCTGTTCATCGCACTCACGGTGATCTTCCCGATCCTGTGGATCGTCAGCATGGCGATCGACCCGCGCAACATCGCGCGCCCGGACGGGCTCACCCTCATCCCGCCGGGGGCGTCGCTGGCTGCCTTCGCCCAGGTCATCGAGCAGCCCACCCAGAACCCGGTTTCGTTCCCGCAGCTGGCCGCCAACAGCCTCTTCATCGCCGTGGTCATCGCGGTGGCGAGCGTGGGCCTCGGCGTGCTGGCCGCGTACGCGTTCTCGCGCCTGACCTTCCGCGGCCGCGAGGCGCTCATGATCGGGGTGCTGGCGGTCCTGATGCTCCCCGCGATCGCGACCCTCGCGCCGCTGTACGTGATGCTCAGCAAGATCCAGATCGGCACGTTCAACCTGCGCGACTCGCTGTTCGGGGTCGCCCTGGCGGTGACCTCCGGCCAGCTCCCGTTCGCGATCTGGAACATGAAGGGCTACATCGACACGATCCCGCGCGACCTGGAGGAGGCGGCGGCGGTGGACGGCGCCGGCCGGCTGCAGACCTTCTGGCACGTGATCCTGCCGCTCTCCACGCCGGTGCTGGCGGTGACCGCCTTCTTCGGTTTCATCGCGGGCTGGACGGAGTT
>JAKAHX010000308.1 GCA_021814735.1 Chloroflexota bacterium
GCGGCCGTTCCCGACGCGCCAGGGCGGGCGGTCGGCGCCGGCGTCGGGGCGGGGAGCCCGTGCGCCATCCGGTCGATCGTCGCCGCGAGCACCGGGATGGTGGGCATGCTGCCGAGCAGTACCGTCTGCTTCGGGCCGACGATGCGCAGCGACGGCGTGCCCTGGATGCCCAGCGCCTCGCCCTCGGCACGGCTCTGCTCCACGGCGGCGGCCACCGAGGGGTCCTTGACACAGGTGTCGAACGCGGGCACGTCGAGCTGCAGATAGCGCGCCATCTGGGTCATCAGGCCGTCGCTGAACGTGCCCTGGTTCTCCCCGTTCTGGCTGGCGAAGAGCAGATCGTGGAAGCTCCAGAAGGCGCCCTGCTGCCCGGCGCAGCGCGCCGCGACCGAGGCCGTGAGCGACTCCGGGCCCAGGAAGGCGAAGTCGCGGAAGACCAGCCGGGCCGTGCCCGGCACCACGAACTCGCGGAGCAGGGTGGGCTCGAGGCCGTGGGTGAAGAGGCCGCAGAACGGGCACTGGAAGTCGGCCCAGATCTCGACGACGACCGGTGCCGTGGCGCTGCCGACCGATTCGGGCGCCGTGGCGGGCAGAACGGGGACGGGGCCTCCTGACGCGCCCGGTGCGGCCGATCCCGCGCCAGCGGGGCTCGATGACGCCTGGGACGGGGCGCCCGTCGATGCGCCGGACGCGGCAGCCGCGGAGGGCGACGAGCCGGTGGACCCCGTGCGGACGGTCACCAGGCCCGTCCCTGCCAGCGCCCCGCCGGCCACCAGCACCACGAGGGCGCCGACGAGACCCGCGGCGAGATACCCCGGCACCCTGCTGTGGTCCATCGATGCGCGCCCTCCTCCGGCTCGCGGCCGGGTGGCGCGCGAAACCCGGGTCATGGTCGGCCGGATGGGGGCGGCCCGCGAGGGTCGGAGGGACCGGACCTCACGGGCCGAGTGGCGCCCCTCCCGGTGCAGGCGAGGGCCGGATGGCGGCGCCTACGCCCGCTGGCGGCACCTACGCCCGATGGCGGCGCCTACGCCCGCAGCAGCCAGTTGGCCACCCATCCCAGCCGGCCGGCGGGCGTTCGGACTTCGTCCCAGGTCCGGCCGGCTCGATCGCGGGTGGAGCGGAGCACCCGCAGCGACGTCCCGGGCGCCAGGACCGCCAGGGAACGGGCGGTCGTGGTCGGGGCGGCACGCAGGATGGCCGCGGTGACGGTACGGCGCAGGATCGCGCGCGGCTTCGTGGTGCTCCGATCCGCCGCGGCTCTCCTGGCCGTGGCGGATCGCCTCGCCCTCTTCGAGGTCGACGCCAGCGTCACGGTGCGCGTGTCCAGGTGCGTGTGCAGGAACGCGGTGAACGGCGTGGTCAGGGCGTAGATGCCGGTGACGCGCACGCCCTCCACCAGCGCGCTCACCACGCGGTCGTGGCCGAGGTAGATCCCGATGTGCGAGCCGCCCCCGTAGACGACGAGATCGCCCGGCTCCCCGCCGGTCCGGCTCGCGAGCCCGCGCGCCCGAAAGATCGCGTACTGCTCGTAGGCGCTGTGCGAGTCGTCGATCATCCCCGCGATGCCGTTGTCCGCGAAGACCCGGTAGACGAGGCCGGAGCAGTCGAAGGTCCACGGCCCTGCGCTGCCCCACTGGTACGGCGCGCCGACGTGCCGCAGCGCATCGGCGATGACGAGATCGGCCAGCGTGGTGGTGGCGGGATGGGGCGTGGTGTCCGGCGCCGCCTGGGGAGCGGCGGAACCGCCCGGCGACACGGGCGCCGTGGAGGGCGCGGACGTGCCGGAGGTGGATGACGCGGAGGGGGACGTGCCGGCGGGGGATGCGCCCGAGGGCGGTGTCGCGGTGACGGGTGCCGCGGCGGTCGGTGTCGTGTCGGTGGGTGTCGCGGTGGTCGCCGGCGACGCGGGCTGGGCGCTGGTGGGTGTCGCGGCCGCGGCCAACGGGGGAGTGGCGGCGGTGGTGAGCAGGAACGAAGTGGACACGAAGGTCGCCACCAGGGCGACCCGGAGACGTGAGGTCGTTCGCACGATCCCTCCGATCTACCAGGACATCGCCTTGTCACGGGCGATGGCGGTGGGACGAGCCGCGCACGGGCAGACCGGGCGTGCGGATACCGGGAGGAGCGCACGGACCACGTGGAGACCGACCGCCCGAAGCGGGCGGCAGGCGGGACGACGACGACGCGAGGTCAGCCGTGGGGGCGGCGATCTTCGGTTGTCGTGGCTCCTGCTGCGGCGTTCCTTCCGGGCGCGCCAGACGGTACTACGGATCCTCGGGACGCGCTGGCCCGGCGGCCGCGGTCGCACCAGGGACCGGGCACGCGCCGACCGCGGGGCGCCCGGCCGAGGCGGTCAGGGGCCAGGCAGCCCACCGGACCCGCGGCCCCGCGCCTAGGCGCAGGCGACCCGGCAGACCCGCGAGGCCCCGCGCTCAGGCCCCGGCCAGCCACCGGACGCGCCAGCACGCCGCGCTCAGGCCCAGGCAACCCACCAGACGCGCCAGAGCGCGGCGGGATCGCCCAGGGGATCGCCGTGCACCAGCGCCACGTCGCCGGGGCCGCCCTCGCGGATGGTGCCCGCGTCGGGGATCCCGAGCAGCTCCCCGCCGCGCCAGGTGGCGGCACCAAGCGCCTCCCATGGATCGAACCCGGCGTCGACGAGCGACTCGACCTCCCACGCCAGCTGGTTGGCCCGCGTCGAGCCCCCACCGAAGTCGGTGCCGGTCGCGATGGGAACGCCGGCCGCGTGCGCGATGCGCACGGCCTCCACCGCCCGCTCGCGCCGCTCCAGGATGCGCAGCCGCCCCTCGTCCGAGGCGAAGCGCGGCAGTCGGGTGGTGGCACCGAAGGAGATCCACGAGCGGAAGACGGCGAGCGTGGAGACCAGGTACGTGCCCTGGCGCGCGAGCGAGGCCGCGAGGTCGGCATCCAGCTCGAACCCGTGCTCGATGGCGTCGACGCCGGCCGCGGCGCAGACCCGGGAGCCGTCGAGCCGCGACGAATGGGCGGTCACCCGTGCGCCGCGGGCATGGACGGCCTCCACCACCGTGCGCACCTCCGCGGCGGACCAGGGCGGCACGGTGGCGTCGGGCCCGTCGAGGTACAGCTTGACCAGGTCGGCACCGTCGTCGAGCTGGCGGAGCGCCAGTGCCAGCAGTTCGTCCGCGTCGCGGGCATCCACCGCGACC
>JAKAHX010000309.1 GCA_021814735.1 Chloroflexota bacterium
CTGTCGCTGGGGCATCGTGGTCGACGGCGCGGGGATCGGCTCGTGCATGGTCGCCAACAAGGTGCCCGGCATCCGCGCCGCGCTCTGCCACGACGTGACCTCCGCGCGCAACAGCCGCGAGCACAATCACGCCAACGTGCTGACGCTGGGCGCGCGGCACGTGGGGACCGGGCTGGCCATGGAGATCGTGGACGCCTGGCTGGGCACGCCCTGGGGTCCCGGGCGCCACGCCGCGCGCGTCGAGAAGATCGCGGAGGTCGAGCGGCGGTACTCGAGGGACCGGGTATGAGCGGCGCCGTCGATCGCGAGGAGCTCATCGAGGCCGTGACCCGGGAGGTGCTGGCGGCGCTCGCCGGCACGTCCGGCGACGCCTGCCGCGACTGTCTCGGCTCCTGCGCGGCCCACAGCCCCGACAAGGTCCGTGCCGTGGTGGCCGGGGGCGCCGAGCGCATCGCCTACCACGGCAACGGCGCGGACGTGCCCCGCGACCTCGCCCGCTACATCGACCACACGCTGCTGCGCCCCGACGCCACCGCCGACGACATCGACCGCCTGTGCGGCGAGGCGAAGGAGTACGGTTTCGCGGCCGTCTGCATCAACCCGACCTGGATCCGCCGCGCGGCCGCGAACCTGCGCGGCGCCCCGGTGGCGGTGGCCTCGGTGGTGGGGTTCCCGTTCGGGGCGACCACCAGCGACGTGAAGGCGACCGAGGCGCGCCGGGCGCTGCGCGACGGCGCCACCGAGATCGACATGGTGATCAACATCGGCGCGCTGAAGAGCGGCATGCGCGAGGTCGTGCGGGAGGACATCGCCCGGGTCTCCGACGCGTGCCACGAGGCCGGCGCGCTCAACAAGGTGATCATCGAGGCCGCGCTGCTGACCGACGAGGAGAAGGTGGTCGCCTGCCGCCTGGCGCAGCTGGCGCGCGCCGACTTCGTGAAGACCTCCACCGGCTACGCGTCGGGCGGCGCGACCGTCTTCGACGTGGCGCTGATGCGCGAGACGGTGGGGCCCAGGATGGGCGTCAAGGCCGCGGGCGGCATCCGCACGGCCGAGGACGTACGGGAGATGATCGCCGCGGGCGCCACCCGGATCGGGGCCTCGGCGGGCGTCAGGATCGTGACCGGAGGGAGCAGGGAGGCCAGTGAGCACTATTGACCTTCGCGCGTACGTGTTCCTGGACAGCCTCCAGGCGCAGTACGCGGCGTTCCTGGGCACCGTGGCCCAGGGGTTCCTTCCGCTTGCGGGGGACGCCTCGCTGTACGTGGAGGTCTCGCCCGGCATCGAGATCAACCGCCTCACCGACGTGGCGTTGAAGGCGACCGCCGTGAAGCCCGGCATGCAGATCATCGAGCGGTACTTCGGGCTCCTCGAGGTCCATGCGCCCTCGCAGGCGGAGGTCCGCGCGGCGGGGGCCGCGATCCTCGAGGCGGTCGGCCTCGCCGAGGCGGACCGGATCAAGCCGCGCGTGCTGTCGAGCCAGATCATCCGCCGCATCGACGACCACCAGGCGCAGCTCATCAACCGGACGCGGCACGGGCAGATGCTGATCGGCGGCCAGACGCTGTACGTGCTGGAGCTCGAACCCGCCGCCTACGCCGCCCTGGCCGCCAACGAGGCGGAGAAAGCGGCCGAGATCAACATCCTGGAGGTGCGCTCCTTCGGCTCCATGGGCCGCGTGTACCTGGGGGGCGAGGAGCGGGACATCGACGTCGGCTGGCGGGCCGCCCTGTCGGCGATCGAGGGGCTCACCGGACGCGAGGCGAAGGCATAGACGACGGGACCACGGCCGCGGGACCGCGGCCGGACGCGGCACGGCAGGGAGCGACAGAGGAGAGCATCGATGGCTGAAGCACTGGGGATGATCGAGGCCCGCGGGTTCGCGGCGATGGTCGAGGCGGCCGACGCGATGGTGAAGGCCGCCAAGGTCGAGCTCGTGAGCTACGAGAAGACCGGGGGCGGCTACGTGACGGCCATCGTGCGCGGCGACGTCGCGGCGGTGAAGGCCGCCGTGGAAGCCGGCGTCCGCAACGCCCAGAACGTGGGCGAAGTGGTGGCCAGCCACGTGATCGCGCGGCCGCACGTCAACATCGACCTGGTGCTGCCGCTCGGTCGCGCCGAGGAGGCACGCGCCGAGGTGGGCGAGGGCTGATCGGCCGGACCGGCCCCCGAGCGCGGGACCGGGCCGCGGGGCAGGCCGCCGGGCCGCAGTCCCGGGGGCCTGCCATCCGGAGCCGCTGGACGGAGGAGCGGAATGCTACTGGGGCGCGTGGCCGGCACGGTCGTCGCCAGCCGCAAGGAGCCGCTGATGGAGGGCTGGAAGCTCCTCCTGGTGCGCGGGCTCGACACGGAGAACCACGACGCGGGCGGCTACGTGGTGGCGGTCGACGCGGTCGGGGCCGGCGTGGGCGAGGTGGTCCTCTACGCGACGGGCAGCTCGGCGCGGCAGACCGAGGTCACCCGTGACCGGCCCTGCGACGCGGTGATCATGGCCATCGTCGACACCTGGGAGGTCGGCGGGCGGGAGGTCTTCCACAAGTGAGCCTCGACGGGCTCGGCGAGCCCGAGATCCAGGCGATCATCGAGCGCGTGCGGCGACGGCTGTCGGACGCGGGCGACGCGCGCCCGGGTGCCGCGATGGCCGCCGCCGCGGAGGTCGCCCGGCAGGCCGAGCTCGGCGACGGCATCCACCCCTCGGTCGACGCGGCCGTGGCCGCCGCCGGTCGCGCCTTCCGCGCCTACCGCTCGATGGGGCTCGACCGGCGCTACGCGATCATCGAGTCGGTCCGTCGCGCGATGCTCGAGGCCGGGGAACGCCTGGCGCTGATGGCCGTGCAGGAGACGAAGATCGGGCGGGTCGAGGACAAGATCGTCAAGAACCGCGTGGTCACCACCAAGGCGCCGGGCCCCGAGGACCTGGAGGTCGAGGCGGTCACCGGCGACCAGGGGATGATGGTCACCGAGTTCGCCCCCTTCGGCGTGGTGGCGGCCATCACCCCGGTGACCAACCCCACCTCGACCGTGATCAACAACACCATCAGCATCGTCTCGGCCGGCAACGCGGTGGTCTTCAACGTCCACCCCAGCGCGAAGCGCTGCTCGGCCGAGACCGTGCGCCTGATCAACCGCGCGATCGTCGCGGCGGGCGGACCGGCCGACCTGGTCACCGCGGTGGCGGAGCCCACCATCGA
>JAKAHX010000310.1 GCA_021814735.1 Chloroflexota bacterium
CACCGTCAGCATCCGCGAACGCGCCGTCACCGCCGCGTACCTGGGCCCGACGACGGCCACGTTCGACACGCCGACCACGCTCTCGGCCTCGCTCGTGGACGAGTTCGGGCAGCCCGTGGTCGGACGGACGGTCACCTTCACGGTGAATGGCGGGACGATCGGCACGCCCTCGACGGGGCCGGGCGGGATCGCCACCCTGAACTACACGCCGAACGTCCCCGCGGGGAGCTACACTATCGGCGTCTCGTTCGCCGACGACGGCATGTACACGGCGGCCACGGCCAGCGGCTCGATCACCATCAACCAGAAGGCCACTTCGGTTACCTACACGGGCGCAACGACCGGGCTGCCCAACCACACGGTGACGCTCTCGGCGGTCCTGCGCGACGCCACCGGCACGGCCCTCGTCGGCAAGTCGATCACGTTCACCCTCGGGTCGCAGAGCGTCACGGCGATCACCGACCCGACCGGCGTGGCCACGGCGACCCTGCAGCTCGCGCAGAAGAACGGGACCTACGCGCTCACGGCCACGTACACGCCGACTGGCACTGACTCGACCTTGTACGTCGGGAGCGTCGCGTCTGCGACGTTCACGATCGGCAAGGCGAAGTAGCAGATCGCCCCCCTTGGGCCGTCGCGTCCGGCGGCGCAAGGAGAGACCTCATCGAATGGACGCCCCGGCGCCGACGGCGACGCCGGGGCGTCCGTGGGTTCTGCGGTGCGGCCGGTCGACCCGGCGCGGCGTCTGCGCAGTCGCTGCTAGGGGCGCAGCGTGCCCGCGAACACCTGCCACGCCAGCAGTGTCTTCGCGATCAGGCTGAGGAGCATGTAGACGCGCTCGCCGTGCAGGTAGTCGCGCCAGGCTCCGACCCGCCGGTACTGCAGGACCATGTTGAGCGCGAAGACGTTGAACGAGACGAAGAGCGAGACGAAGATCGCGATCACGAAACCCGGGATCGGGGCCGCGCCGGGCGCGGTCGCCGCCGTCAGGAGTGCCACGCCGATGACGATCCAGGGCACCGCCCCGGCGACGCAGCCGAACACGTAGTGCAGCCACTGTGGCCGCTGCCGGCCCTCGTTGGCCGCCTCCATGCTCCAGCCGAACAGGTTCATCGCCGCGTTCGCGCCGAAGATCGCGACCAGCGTGCCGATCTCCTGGATGCCGCTCAGCGTCGCGATCACGACGATCATCACGCTCGACGAGACGGCGTACTCGATCCAGCGGGCCGGGTTCTGGCCCCGGGCAAGGCGGCGCTCGTACCAGGCGCGCGCCGGGAACGCCAGCGTCGCGTGCGCGAGCGCGCTGGCCAGGAAGAAGAGCGCGACGGCGGGCCCGATCGGCAGCTCGAACACGGCGCGCTGCGCCGGCACCAGCGTCCGGGTGGCCGCGTCGAACGTCAGGTAGCTGCTCACGACGGGGGATGTGACGACGGGGTTGCGGGCGAACGACAGGGCCAGGATCAGCGCGAACTGCAGGCCGTGGAGGACGGCCAGCACGGCGTTCCAGCGGAACAGGCTGGCCGAGCGCTCGGCGGGGATGGAGGGCGATCGGTCGGCGATCGCCGCGGCGGCGATGGACATGGTCGGGGTCCTCGTGTGGTGGGCTCCAGGAGGAGCGATCCACCGTGTCCTTCGTGCGACCCACGAGGACGGATGGGTGGCCGGCGGCGGGGCGCCGGTCCAGGCCGGGACACCGACCGCGTGACGGTCGCGCCCCGAGATCAGTGGCGCTGGCGCCGCGCGACCGCCTGGACCGCCAGCCCGAGCACGATGGCCCCGACGATCGCGGCGTAGGCCACCCACGCCTGGGCCGATGCGCCCAGGAGCAGCAACGCCACCAGCACCATGCCAAAGGCGACCAGCCACGAGACGTAGTTGCGCCAGCCGTCGATCACGCCGTGCCCTCCCTGCGAGCCGTGTTTGCTGCGCCCTGCCCGGTGGCCCGGACGGGCCATCGCCTGGCCTCCCGGGCTGCATGATGCGGCACGCGCCCGGGCTCGTGCGCGGCGGTCAGGCGCGGCCCAGGGCCAGCTCCAGGAAGGCGAGAACGTCGGCGCGCTCGTCGATCAGCTTGCGGACGGGCTTGCCCAGGCCGTGGCCGGCGTCGGTGTCGATCCGGACCAGGATCGGCGCGTCACCGGACTGGGCGGCCTGGAGGGCCGCCGCGAACTTGAACGAGTGCCCCGGTACCACGCGATCGTCGTGGTCGCCGGTGGTCACGAGGGTCGGCGGGTAGGCGGTGCCGGGCCGCACGTTGTGGAGGGGCGAGTACGCGAGCAGGGTGCGGAACTGGTCGGGATCGTCCGGGCTGCCGTAGTCGCTGGTCCAGCCCCACCCGACGGTGAAGCGATGGAAGCGGAGCATGTCCATCACCCCGACCTCGGCGACCGCGGCGCCGAAGAGCTCGGGGTGCTGGGTGATGCTGGCGCCGACGAGGAGCCCGCCGTTGGATCGCCCGATGATCCCGATGCGCCCGGTCCGTGTCCAGCCGGAATCGGCCAGCCAGCGCGCGCAGGCGGCGAAGTCGTCGAACACGTGCTGCTTGTTCGCGAGGCGGCCGGCGTCGTGCCAGGGCCTGCCGTACTCCCCTCCCCCGCGCAGCGAGGCGACCGCCAGGAGGCCGCCCCGCTCCATCCAGGCGAGCCACTCCGGGCGGAACGTCGGACCCACGGAAATGTGGAACCCGCCGTAGCCGTACAGGAGCGTCGGCACGTCGCCGTCCGGTGCCAGGTCGCGCCGGCGTGACAGGAAGAGCGGTATCCGGGTCCCGTCCCCGGATGGCACGAACACTTGCTCGGTGACGTAGTCGGCCGGGTCCCAGGCGAGCGCGGGGTGCGAGACCACCCGCACGGCGCCGTCGGCCATGCGCACCGCCAGGACCGAGGCCGGCGAGGCGAACGTCGCGAGGGTGAGGAACAGTTCCGGGTCCTCGCGCCGCCCGGCCAAGTCGACGATGGTGCCGATCGCCGGCAGCGCCACGTCGCCCACGTGGCGACCGTCGAGCTCGAAGCGCGCCAGCCGGTGGTGGGCGTCGTGCAGGTAGACCGCGGCCAGGCGGCCTCCCACGAGGAGCACGCGCTCCAGCGTGTCGCCGCACTCGGGGACGATCTCGCGCAGGTGCGCCGGGTCGGCCAGGTCGATCGCGACGACGCGCCCGAGCGGCGCGTCGCGGTCGGTCAGCAGGTACGT
>JAKAHX010000311.1 GCA_021814735.1 Chloroflexota bacterium
ACGATGCGCGGCTGCACCGCCGTGAACTCGCGCCCCCGCAGGCGCACCCGGCAGGTCCCGGCCGCCTGGACGTTCAGGCACCAGCGTGCCGCAGGTCCATAGGTGAGCGGGATGAACAACGCGTCGCCGTGCCGGTGGATCGCCAGGGGGGTCGCGTAGGGGCGCCCGGTGCGCCGGCCGACGTGGAGGACGACGCCGATGGGGGAGCGACGGCCGCCGGCGAGTCCGAGGCGCACGACCCACGGGTTCAGGTATCGACGGGCCCACCCGTGGAGGCGCGGATGGCGCAGGGCGTCGGACATCGGCAGCATGTCGGGACAAGCCTAGTCCAGCCCCGCCAGGGCCGGCGCGGCATCGATTCCAGGGGGTGCACGCGCCCGCGGGGCTGCGGCGGCTCGCTCGCCAACGTCCACGCCATGCGAAGGTGCGCGGACAGCCGGCATGCCGCCGCGCCACCGTGAGGCGGTTGCGCGGCCTACCCTGCCGACGTGCCCGTCGCGGGTCCCGTGGCCGGACCACGATCTCGACGGGTCCGATGAGAGGAGACCGACCATGAGCGATGCGCGGCAGTCCGCCCAGCACTCGGGGGAGGCGCCCGGAGGGTTCACCGACGAGGAACGGGCCGCGATGCGGGACCGGGCCAGGGAGCTGAAGGCGGCCGCTCGTCGTGCTGCGGCTGCTCGCCGTGATCCTGCCGCCGCCCGCGCGGAGGGCGAGGCGGAGGTGCTCGCCAGGATCGCCGAGATGGCGGATCCCGATCGGCGCCTGGCCGAGCGAGTGCACGCGCTCATCACCGCCGCCGCGCCGGACCTGGTCCCCCGGCTCTGGTACGGGATGCCCGCCTATGGCCGGGACGGCACGGTGGTCTGCCACTTCCAGGACGCCAGGAAGTTCAAGATGCGCTACGCGACGCTGGGCTTCAGCCACTTCGCCCACCTCGACGACGGCGCCATGTGGCCGGTGGCCTACGCGGTGACGGAGCTGACCCCCGAGGTCGAGGCGCGGATCAGCGAGCTGGTGCGGCAGGCCGTGGGCTGACCCGGGCACCGCGCGCACTGCCCCTGGAGGAGTCGTCGCAGGCCGCGGCGCAGGTGCCGCGGCCTGCGGGACGGCCCGGGCACCGAATCCGGGAGCGACGGGCTCGCACGCCCCCGCGGTACCATCCGCGGGTCGTGGACCGCGTGCTGATCGACTGGCTGCTCGACGCCGATCCGGCCCTGCGCTGGCAGGTGGAGCGGGACTTGCTGGGCGCGCCGCCGGAGGTCTGGGCCGCCACCCGCGCCCGCGTGGCGACCGAGGGGTTCGGCGCACGGCTCCTGGCCCTGCAGGATCCGGATGGACAGTGGGCCGGTGGCGCCTACTTCCCGCGAGACTTCGACTTCAACGGACCGGAGGCCGCGGAGGGGGCGGGCCAACCCTGGACGGCCACGACGTGGTCGCTGAACGCACTGCGCGAATGGGGGCTCGAGGCAGCCGTACTGGCGGGCACGGCCGAGCGCCTGGCAGCGAACAGCCGCTGGGAGTACGAGGACCGGCCCTACTGGGGCGGCGAGGTCGACTGCTGCATCAACGCGTGGACGCTGGCGAATGGCGTCTGGCTCGGTGCCGACGTCGAGGGCCTCGCCGAGTGGTTCGTGGCCCACCGGATGGCCGACGGTGGCTGGAACTGCGAGTGGGTCGAGGGGTCCACCCGCTCCTCGTTCCACTCCACGCTGAACGCGCTCAGAGGCCTCCTCGCCCACGAGACCGCGACCGGCGGGACCGCCGAGACGCGCCACGCACGCCGTGGTGGCGAGGCGTACCTGCTGGAGCGGGGGCTCATGCGTCGCCGCTCGACCGGCGAACTGGTCGGTCCGTGGGTGACGCGCTTCGCCTACCCGTTTCGCTGGTTCTACAGCGTCCTGAACGCCGCCGACTACTTCCGCGCGGCATCGCTCCTCGACGGCACCCCGCCCGACCCGCGGATGGCGGAGGCGATCGAGGCGGTCCGCGCCCAGCGGCAGCCGGACGGCACCTGGCTCCAGGCGCGCCGGCATCCTGGGCGCGTCTGGTTCGAGGTCGACGTGCCGGCGGGCGAGCCGTCCAGGTGGCTCACCTTCTTCGCGACGCGCGTCCTGGCGTGGTGGGACGCTGCACTGGCCAGCTGAGCCGCCTGGCCGGCTGAGCTGCCTGCCGTGGCCGCCCGCCGGGGCCGCTCCTCGGACGCACGCGGCCGCGTGCGGGAGCGCGTTCGGCAGGGGGCGCGGCAAGCGCGGACAGCCGACTGGATGACCGTGGCGTACGAACCCGCTCGCAGGGTCACGCCTTGAGCGTGGCGTCGGGGAAGCACTCCGGCGGGCAGACCGAGCGGGCACGGCGGACGGCACGCACGAAGCTGGAGACGGCGATGCCGGCCACGATCACCACCACCAGGACCAGGCCGGCGTTGACGGTGTCCAGGTTGGGGATCCCGAGCCCGGTGGGCAGGCCGCTCTCCAGCGGACCGGCCAGCGCCGGCGCCGCCAGCTGCAGGCCACCCCAGGCGGCGAAGAGGACGCCCCCGCCCAGCAGCGTGCGACCGGACACTTCGCGGGCCACGTAGTTCATCACCGCCTCACCGAAGCCGCGCCGGTGCATCCAGGCCCCGATCAGCAGGCCCGCCAGCCCCTGCACCAGCATCGTGCCCAGACCGAAGAGGAGACCCGGCAGGAACGCCAGCGCGGCGTTGGGCATGGCCGGCGCGAGGACCGTGTAGATGATGATGGCGAACGCACCGGTGCCCCATCCGGCCACGAAGCCGTGGACCAGGGTCATGCGAATGGGGATGCCCACGGTGCTCGTGTCGAGGGCCGTGTACGGATCCTCCCCGCCCTGCAGGTGGAGGCCACGGTGCAGCAGCCGCTCCAGCCACTCGGTGAGATGGAGCTCCCGGCCGAGGCGCAGGATGTACGCCCCGCTGACCGCCATCACCAGGCCCACCGCCAGGTCCACCACGGCGTTGAACGTCCCGGAGGCGAGCAGCGGCGCCAGCGCCAGGTAGGCGAGCTCGGACGCCAGGGCACGCTGCAGCGTGAAGGCGGCGCTGAAGAGCACCCCGGCCTGCAGGCCACGCCGTCCAGAGGCACCGCCGATGGCATAGGAGATCGTGATGGGCCAGGTGTGCTCGTCAGGGGTGATCCCGTGCAG
>JAKAHX010000312.1 GCA_021814735.1 Chloroflexota bacterium
TCTCTGCCGGGGCCACCTCGCTGGCCGACCTGGTGGCCCAGCTGGAGCCGCCCCGGGTGCTCTGGCTGATGGTCCCCGCGGCCTCGGTCGACGCCACCCTGGACCAGCTGGTCCCGTTGCTCGGCGCAGGCGACGTGGTGGTGGACGGGGGCAACTCCTACTACCGCGACGACATCCGCCGCGCGAAGGCGCTCGAGCCCGCGGGCATCCACTACCTCGACTGCGGGACCTCGGGCGGGGTGTGGGGTCTCGAGCGCGGCTACTGCCTGATGATCGGCGGCGCACCGGACGCGGTGGCGCGGCTCGACCCGCTCTTTGCCGCCCTGGCCCCCGGCGTGGCGGCCGCCCCGCGCACCCCGGGGCGCGAGGGCACGCCCGACACCGCCGAGCAGGGGTACCTGCACTGCGGCCCGGCGGGCGCCGGGCACTTCGTGAAGATGGTCCACAACGGGATCGAGTACGGGGTCATGGCGGCCTACGCGGAGGGGTTGAACATCCTCCACCACGCCGATGCCGGGCTCGCCACCCGCGAGGTGGATGCCGAGACGAGCCCCTTGCGTGAGCCCGAGCTCTACCAGTACCGGTTCGATCTCCCGGCGGTGGCGGAGGTCTGGCGCCGGGGGAGCGTGATCGCCTCGTGGCTCCTCGACCTGACCGCCCAGGCGCTCCACCAGAGTCCCGACCTGGCCGATTTCTCGGGCCGCGTCTCGGACTCCGGCGAGGGACGCTGGACCAGCATTGCCGCCATCGACGTGAGCGCCCCCGCCCCGGTCCTCACCACCGCCCTCTACGAGCGCTTCAGTTCCCGGGGTGAGGCGGACTTCGCCGACCAGGTGCTCTCGGCCATGCGCTTCGGCTTCGGCGGGCACCTGGAGAAGCAGGGGTAGGGGACACCCTCGGCAGATCGCGGGCGCCGAGCCGGTCGGCGGTGGCCACGGAGGGCCGCGCGCTGCGCGATGACCAGGGCCCTGGTCTGTGCTTCCCGGCCGCGTTGCGGCGACACGCGGGGACGCTGACCGCGGAACGCGGCCCCGGCGCCCCGACCGCGGAACGCGGCCCCGGCACCCCGACCGCGGATCCTGCGCGAGGCCCTCCGACCTCGGATCCTGCGGGATGTGCGCCGGGGGAGCCGTATGTCGGCTCGAGTGGCAACTCCCACCGCGGATCCTGCAGGATGTGCGCCGGGGGAGCCGTATGTCGGCTCGAGTGGGGCGCGCCCGACCGGCGACGCAGGCCGCCCTCCGTTCGGCGCATCCGCTTGGCACCGAACTGGCCTGGATCGTGCGTGACGAGCGCGCCGGGTGGCGCCTCGATCGCGTCGTCGGCGGCTGGGCCGGGCGATCACGGTGCGGTGACACGTCCGGAACAGACTTATGGCTCCGTGGGTGCACATTCGGCAGGACTTGCCGCGCTGCCGGCCCCGCCGGAGCGACGCCGGCCGGGACCAACGATGCCGGCCCCGCGCGAGCGACGCCGGCCGGGACAGGCGATGCCGGCGTCGCCCGCCCGTGTCTCCGGCTCGACGCGACGCGCCACGAGGAGCCGGCGGACCTCGCGCACCGAGACCTGCGGGTGCACCCCGGCCGGGTGCGTCCTGAGCTAGCCGACGAACACGTCGTCGAGCACGTACAGCCGGCGCTGTGCCCGAGCATCCAAGGTGATCGTCTCCCTCTCCATGCCGCAGAGGGTGACAGTGTTGCCGGCCACTTACGGGTGACAGAATCGCTGGCCGTTCACAAGCGCCGCGACGCAGCTGAGCGCGTCCAGATACGTCCGTGACACCGGGCCTGGACGCGGGGTGAGGCGCGATCGGGGCGGCTGACACGGTGAGAGTCCTCGCTACGCTGGTGGTGTCTGACATCAGCAGCAGGAGGGCTCTCGTGACCCAGTCTACCCGCCGCCAACGACGGGCCCAGCCGAATGTCGTGCCCTACCCGGCGTCGTTCCAGCGGGCGTGGCGGCTGCGGCCCGCCCCCGAGCTCAGCCGGGTCGCGCGGGGCCGGCTGGCCATGGTCGACTGGCACGCGCAGCACGGCGCCAACGTGAGCCGCACCGCCCGCCACTTCGGCTACAGCCGGCCGACCGTGTACCGCTGGCTCGGCCGGTTCGAGCGCGACCGGCTCGAGAGCCTCGAGGATCAGTCCAGCCGCCCGCACCGCCGGCGCCGGCCGACCTGGTCGGTCGAGCAGCTGCAGGCGGTCCGCGAGCTCCTCGAGCGCTATCCGCGCTGGGGCAAGGACAAGCTGGCCGTCCTGCTGCGCCGCGACGGGATCGCGCTGTCGGTCTCGATGGTCGGCCGGATCCTGCGCCGCCTGCGAGGGTCGGGTGACCTGCGGGAGCCCGTCCGCCGTCGGATGAGCGTCCGCCAGCGCCGCTGGCAGCGGCCCTATGCGATCCGCCGGCCGCCCGACTGGCGGATCGAGCGACCGGGCGATCTCGTCGAACTCGACACGCTCGACATCCGCCCGCTGCCGGGACAGATCTGGAAGCAGTTCACGGCCCGTGACGTCGTGTCCCGATGGGACACGGTCGAACTCGGCCGCCGGGCCACCGCCCGGGCCGCGGCCGACGTGCTCGACCGCCTCGCTGAGCGGATGCCGTTCGGGGTCCGCGCCATCAGCATCGACAACGGCTCGGAGTTCATGGCCGAGTTCGAAGCGGCCTGCGCGGACCGCGCCATCCGCCTCTTCGTCCTGCCACCTCGCTCGCCGAAGCTCCATGGCACCGTCGAGCGGGCCAACCGGACCCACGTCGAGGAGTTCTACGAGGTCACCGATGCCGAGCCCGACCTGGCGGCCTTCCAGGTCGAACTGCGGGCCTGGGAGACCGTGTACAACACCGTCCGCCCGCACCAGGCCCTGGGCTACCTCACCCCGGCCGAGTACCTGGCCTCGCTGGGGCTCGAGGTGTAACGGACGTACTGGACGAGTACAGCGGGTTGACATCGTCATGACGGCGCCCGTATCCTGCCGCCGGCGCATCGACGCGCCCTGCAGATGGAGACGATCCAGCAGATGTCGGTTTCGCAGTTCTTCACGAAGAGGATGACCCGCGCGGGCCTGCCCGCAGCCGGGTTCCTCGGGAGATCTGTGCCCATCGCAGGGTGACGCGAGGCGGGTGACCGCCAGGCGGTGACTCGGAGCCGTGGGCCGGATCGGGCCCACG
>JAKAHX010000313.1 GCA_021814735.1 Chloroflexota bacterium
GGGCTCGGCCGGCATCGCGGTGGCGGCCATCGCGACGGCCGTGGCCGCGGCGGCCTCCGTGCCCTTCTCGTCGACGTCGATGTTCGCCTGGTGCACCACCGCCGAGATGAACAGCGGCTCGTCGGTGGTGATCCCGGAGAAGTCCGCCGCAGCCGGGTCGAAGGCGAGCGGCATGCCGAGCCCGGAGAGCGCGGCGACGAGGTCCGCGTTCGTCGCGGCGGAGAAGCGCGGGAGCCACAGGTCGACCTGTCGCTGCTCGAGCGACCCCACGATCCGGTCGAACTGGGTGCCGTCGAGCGATCGCTCGAACGCCGCGAGGTCGTCAGGCACCACGATCGTCATCGCCAGCGATCCACCCGCGTACGGCAGTTCCACCGCCTGCCATCCCGGCCCGGCCGCGAAGCCCAGCTGCCGGCCTCCGCCGGACATGGTCGGGACGTCCACCGTCGACCCGTCCGCGCGCGTGAACGGCGCTGGCGCGGTGGACCCGGGATCGAACGGCACCTGCCAGGGCGCCTTGAGGTAGACGGCGTTGACCAGCGTCAGGCGAGTCGCCGTGTCCACCACGCCGGGTGCCAGCAGCTGGGGAATGCGGCCCTCGGTGCGCGCCTTCACCCAGCCGTTGATCAGGACCCGCGCGCCATCGGGGTCGCGGCGGTAGTCCACGAGCTGGACCCCGGCGCCGAAGCGCGAGGCGAGGGTATCGAGGTAGGCGGGCTCGATGCGCATGCCCGCCTGCGCGAACGAGGCGTTGGCGACGTGCAGCGCCACCGTCAGCTGGTTGCCTTCCGGGTCCCGGAACGTCTGGTTGCGCGTCGCGAGCGCCTGGTCCAGCGCGTTGATCCCGGATCCGCCGCCAGAGCCGGCACCGTGCAGCACCGCTGCCACCTGGTCCGCCGTCTGCCCCCGGGCTCCGGCCCCCGCCATGGCGAGCGCGATCGCGACGCTGGCGGGCGAGATGACCGTGTTCGTGCCCGGCGGTGCGACCCGGCGAAGGAGATCGAACCCGAAGGCGTCGATGGCCGAAGCGGCCGTGGCGGCATCGGCAGGGGACGCCGAGGCGCGCGGCACCTGCGCCACGGCCAGGGCGATCCCGGGCGTGGCGGACGGGGACGTGCCAGCACCGCCGCAGCCGGCGACCAGGGCCAGGGCAAGCAGCAGCAGGACGAGGCGCGGCAGCGGACGAGACCGTGCGGCCCGCGCGGCACGGGTCTTGTTCCTGCGCGGCCCGGGGAGACGGCACTGGTCACGCGCGAGCAGGGAGCGGCGGGCGGCCGCCGGTCGAACATCCATGGCCTGATGACGCCACCGAGACGCGGGTGGTTCCGGCGCAAGGCGTGGGGCGCAGGTCTCGGGACGCTGGGCGCGGTCTGCAGGGCGCGCGGCGCAGCGTGCGCGAGGTCGGGGATGCGGCACCAGCCGCGGGATGCGCGGTTGGCCGGCGCCGGGCCCGGTGTTCTCGTCCAGATACCTCCGTTACACCGGGCGTTCCGCCGGTGTGCCTCCGGTATCATGGCCCCATGGCCACCCTCTCGCGCTCCGACGTCGAGCACGTCGCACACTTGGCACGCCTCGGGCTGTCGGACCGGGAGCTGACCATGCTCGAAGGGCAGCTCAACCACATCCTGGACCAGTACCGCGTCCTGTCCGAGCTCGACACGACGGCGATCGCGCCGACCGCGCAGACGATCGAGCTCGAGAACATCCTCCGGGATGACGTCCCGGGGCCCTCGCTGACGACGGACGAGGCGCTGGCGGGCGCTCCCGAGCGGCAGGGCGACTACGTCGTGGTGCCGGTCGTCGTCGAGGGCGCCGACTGATGGCCGCTGCCGAGCGCGGGCTCACCCGGCTGACCGCCCACGAGATGGCGCGGCGGCTCCGAGCGGGCGACGTGTCCGCCCGCGAGCTGGTGGACGCGCACCTGGACCTCATACGCGCGACGGACCACGGCCTGCACGCGTGGCTCTTCCTGGATGACGAGCGCGCCCGGAGCCGTGCCGAGGACGCGGACCGGCGCCTGGCAGAGGCTCGCCGTCAGGGCCCGGAGGCGCTCGCGGCGCTGCCACCGCTGCTCGGTATCCCGGTCGGACTCAAGGACCTGGTGGTGACCCGTGGCCAGGCGTCCACGGCTGGGAGCCGGATCCTGCGGGGCTTCCTCGGACCCTACGACGCCCACATCGCCGAGCGGATCGACGCTGCGGGGGGCGTGGTGCTCGGCAAGACGAACATGGACGAGTTCGCGATGGGCTCCTCCACCGAACACTCCGCCTGGGGTCCCACGGGGAACCCGTGGGACCTGGGCCGCGTGCCCGGTGGCAGCAGCGGGGGATCGGCTGCGGCGGTCGCGGCCTTCCAGTGCGCCGTCGCGATCGGCACCGACACGGGCGGGTCGATCCGGCAGCCGGCGGCGCTGTGCGGCGTGGTCGGGATGAAGCCCACGTACGGGCGGGTCAGCCGCTACGGGATCATCGCCTTCGCCAGCTCGCTCGACCAGGTCGGACCGTTCGGCCGCGACGTCCGCGACGCGGCGGCGCTCCTGCAGACGGTCGCCGGCCGGGACGACCGGGACTCGACGTCCAGCCCGTTGCCGGTGCCGGACTACCTCGATGGACTCGCGGAGGACGACGATCGTGCGGCCGCCGTCCTTCGCGGGCTGCGCCTCGGCCTCCCGCGGGAGTACTTCGTCGCCGGCATGGAGCCCGGCGTCGAGGCGCGCGTCCGTGCGGCGGTGGCGGCACTGGAGGCCGCCGGAGCCGAGATCATCGACGTCTCGCTGCCGCACACGGACTACGGCCTGGCGACGTACTACATCATCGCGCCCGCCGAGGCATCCGCGAACCTGGCCCGCTACGACGGGATCCGCTTCGGCCACTCGCAGCGCGACGGCGACGTGCTGGCGAACTACCTGGCCACGCGCGGCTCCGGCTTCGGCCCCGAGGTGAAGCGGCGGATCATGCTGGGCACCTACGCGCTGTCCGCGGGCTACTACGACGCCTACTACGTGAAGGCCCAGAAGGTGCGCACCCTGATCAAGGCCGACTTCGATGCCGCGTTCGAGCGGGTGGATGCAATCGTCGCGCCGACCAGCCCCACGGTGGCGTTCCCGTTCGGGGCACGCCTGCAGGACCCGGTCGCCATGTACCTGTCCGACGCCTGCACGCT
>JAKAHX010000012.1 GCA_021814735.1 Chloroflexota bacterium
GTGTGCCATACCACGCCACCACCCAACGCCCCGGCGGCCCCCCTCGCCACCCGTGCCACATTTCCCGACAAACTGCACGACAGGGCTTGACAGATGGCACCATAGGTGTATGATGCAGTCATGCAGTTGAGCACCACGAGGGAGAGCGAGATGACGCAGAGCAGCCGCCACCCCGATATCTGGGACATGGCCGCCGAGGCCGGGCTCGACACGACGGACGTCGTGACGACCGACTTCTACGGCGCCTTCTACGGCGACATCTACGGCGACGTGATCGTCACCTCCGGCGACCGCCGGATCGCCATCGGGTACGACCCGACGGACGGCGAGTGGATCAACTGGACCGCGTACGCCCGCGACGGCGACGACTGGGTCGAGGTCGGCACGGACGGGTGCCCCGCGTCCGATCCCGCCCCCGCAATGGCGGCCCTCGTGGCGTTCGCGGCTGCGATCGCCCGGTAGCGCGGGATGCCGTCGGCAGACGACCGCGACGACCTGGTCGGTCGCGGCGAGATCGCGAGCAGGGCCGGGGTGGCCGTGGCGACGGTGGACGCGTGGCGCCGGCGACATCCCGGCTTCCCCGCGCCGGTCGCCACGGTCGGCGGCGTGCCGGTCTGGCGCTGGCGCGACGTGGCCGAGTGGGTGGCGGTGCCGCGCAGGGCCGGACGGCCGCGCGGGGCGTAGGGCGGGCGCCACACCACACCACACGTCGCCTGAACATATGGGAAGGCCCCCGACACCGCCAAGGTACCGGGGGCCTTCTCGCACCACGGGGACGGGGCCGGGGAGGGGCCGGCCGCGTCAGGTCATCCGCCCCCGAATGTGAGCTTGTAGGCGTGCTTCTCGGCCGCCGACATTGACCGATACGCCTTGATGCACCGCCGGCCATCGTTGTATGGGCTTGACCAATGATTACTGCCGTCGGCACCGATCCACCCCTCGCGGGCCACATAGCCGCGGCTGGGGTCGCTGGGGTCATAGCGGAACACGCCACACACCGCGGTGCGCCGATGCTCCGCCGCCGCGGCTCTGGCCTTGGCCCGTTCTTCGGCAGGGTCGGGCATCCACCATGGACGCTTGCGTGCCATCATCCGCCCCCGATCAGCCGCGTGCTCTTGGGCGTCATCTTGACCAGTCCGTGCGAGCCGGTCGCCGGGTGTCGCCAGGGGTTGGACCCCAGCACCGGCCGGTGCTCCGGCGCCGGCGATCTGGCCGGCCGTGGCCCCTCGTACCGGACCCCGGACGGTCGGGCCGGCGACGGCAGGCCCACCTGCCGCACGGTCTTGGGCGCGATCGGTCCGATCATCGATCCCTCCGCAGCTTGCCGCCGTGCTGGCCCTCATGCGAGCCGGCATGACCCTTCGGCAGGACGCAAGGCATGCGCCGACCGGCCCAGTCCCGACCCATGACACCGCACCGAGGCGGTGCCATCACGACTCGGCGGGGCGACGGTCCCGATCGTTTCGGGGGATTGACGAGTCGCACCATTCCCTACAGGCCCTCCCCCGCCCCGTCAGACGCCGTGGGCGCGGGCTCAGGCGACGGATCGCCCTGTGCGTCCGGGCAGGGCCATGACAGGCCGTCGGCAGCGCACACCGTGCGCGGGCCATCGCCACTGTCGCTGATCGTGATCGGTGTGTGGTCCATCTGACCCTCACTCGTTCTTTAGCGTCTTGCCGACACGAAGCGACGACCATCGATCGGCCTGATTCCGCTCACCGCGTTTCTTCAGCCACGCGATCGTCTCGCGGGCGCCATCGCGTGTGTAGGGGCCGCTCACGACCCGCTCGCGGTCCCGCGGTTCCCACCGACCGATCACCCACCAGTCGAGTGTTTGCCGTTCGCCGTGCCTGCCGGACGCGACAGTCGAGCCGAGCCGGATGGGCCGTCCGCTCACAGGTCCACCGCCCACAGGTCTGAGCACGCGGCGAGGGTGCTCCCCTCCTCCATGTTGGCATTGCCATGCAGGTTCCAGGCGAGGGACCAACTGTTGCGCATGGTCAGGGTCGGGACAACGGTCCTGTTCGACGGCTCGAAGCCACCGAAGAATCGCCAGATCCAGAACGCATGTCCGCCCACGTCATTGCCTGACGGCGGGTATGCCGGCAGGTAGCCGTTCGGCCAAGACGACCGGTCATACCATGCCTGCGGCCAGGCAAGGGCCGCCACCACAGGCAGGCCCAGTGAGCCGATCGCGACTCGGAGGTTGGCAGACCGATCGCCTGTCAGGCATGACCAGTAGCTCTTGATCTTGTACCGCTTGCCGTCGGTGCCCAGGATGCCGATCGTACGGGCGACTTCGAGCGCCACCCGCGGATAGGTGCCCTGCACGTTGGGGATGCCGTCGCGGGCCTTGCACAGGTCGTACGCATCATGCACCGACCGCTGATCGAACAGCGCGAGCGGGGCCCCCTGTCGCAAGTGAGTCAGGTATGCGACCACGCCTGTGGTGGCCTCGGCCACGCACCATGGCGTGTTGTCCTGGTCATAGACGATCGGAAGGGGCGACAGGCTGGCAGACGCCGGGGGCGGGCCGGGCGCTACCGCGATCCCGGGATGCTCCGCGAGTTCGTAGTCACGACCGTCATCGGGCGACGGGATCGCGCCGAAGATGTGGTCGGGCAGGATCAGGGGCGGCGTCGCCGATCCGGGTTCCGCCACCGGTCCGACCGGCGCCGTTCCAGTGTGATCGTCCATGTGTTGACTCCCTCCTGTGTCACTTGCCCTGAAAGGGGGCGGTCGGGGTCGTGCTCTGACTCGGCGTCCGAGTCAGGGCGAACGTAGGGACCGTCGTCGGGTCGGACGCGTTGGCGATGATGCCGATGATCGCCAGGCCGAGGGCATCGATACTGGCGATCTGGTCACTGGTCAGCCTGATGATCCCGAGCACGACAACCGCGTTGAGGAATGCCCCGAGCAGGGCGACCCAGAGGGCACGATTCCGACCGAGGATCATGGCCTGCCGCCCTTCCGTCTGCCGAGCACCAGGTACGCGGCCAGCGCCGCGCCGCCGATCAGGGCATAGGCGGTGAGGCTCGACCCGCTACCGCCCGTGCTGTAGCCGGTGCCCATTGCCATGCCTGCGCCTCCCGAGCCGGCTGCCCCGCCGCCGGACGTGCTGTTGTCGAGGCTGGCGACATAGGGCGAGGCGCTCACACCGGCCAGCGTGGGCGTCGGGGTTCCCCCGCCCGAGCTGGTCAGGACAGCGCCGGTCGGGGTTCCCCCGCCCGAGCTGGTCAGGACAGCGCCGGTCGGGGCGAGGCCGGCCGAGGACAACGCGCTTGACAGGGTGGGCGTGCCGACCGCCGCGATCGTCGCGCCCGGCGTGTGCGACAGGACGTTCGCAATCGCCGCCTTGCTGGACGCGTCGTAGATCGCGGCGCTGATCTGGGCCCAGTTGGCCGGTGCGGGCTGACCGGGGGCGACGATCCCCCGTTGCACGGCCTGATCGATCATCGCGGTCTCATAGGCACTCGTCTGTGCGACGATCGCCGCCTGCGTGGCAGCGGCCTGAGCCGATCCGGCGGCGATCCGAGCCCCGGACACGCCGTTGTAGCTGCCGCCGGTTGCCACCGCCCGCGCGGTTCCGGCCGACTGCATCCCGGCGAGCCGGGACGCATAGGTCTGCAGTTCGGCCGACTGTTTCGCGGTCGGATGGGCGACGGATGTCAAGTTGCTGATGTACAGGCTCAGACGGGCGGCCGGATCGGTGGGGAGCGGTGTCGTGGTCATGCGGTCATGCCTCGAAGCTTGACGGTCAGGACGATGAGGAACAGGACCCCGATCGCCGCGACGGCGGCCAGCGGGCTGCCGGTCGGGACGGCAGCGGGCGTGCCGGAGACGGACTGTGCTGCGGTGCCGCCTGACGACGCGGACGATGGCACGCCACCGACCATGACCGAAGGCACGACGATGACGGACGCGGCGCCCTGACCGGACGTCGCCTGACCGGACACTCCCACGCCGATGCCGGGCGCCGGGGTCGCTGTTGCCCGAGGCGTCTTGTTGGTGGACGGGGCCGCCTTGCTGCCCAGCGTCAACCCGAACACCTTCGCGTAATAGGGGTCGGTCCCGCCGACCCTCGACAGCCCCGTCGGCCCCAGGTGCCACGGGCTCTGCGCGATCGCCGTGAGCTGCGCGTGTGTGCTGCCTGACGTGCTGGCCCGGATGCCGGCATACAGCGGCGAGCTGTCGATCAGGGCCGCCGCCGCCGCCGCGCCCGCGGCCGGGGTCGGGTAGGCGGCCGGCCTCGCCCCGACCATGATCCCCAGATTGTTGTTCGCCCCGACTTCTGCCTTGGCCCACAGGTAGGAAGCGTCATAGCTCAGGCCGGTGTCGGCCGACAGGGCACGGGCGAATTGGTCCAGACGCTGCACAGGCGTCAGGGCGGTCACGTCAGCCCCACCACGACACGATGCAGATACCCGACCCGCCAGCCCCGCCGGAATACGTGCCTCCCGCGCCGCCCCCGCCCCCACCACTGTTCGGGGTGCCGGCAGAGCCGGCCCCGGGAGCGCCGCCGTTCCCACCGCCGTTGCTGCCAGATCCGCCGGCGACGGTGCTGCCGCCACCGCCCCCTCCACCATACCCGGACATGCCGACCCCGCCAGAGCCCCCGGCCTGATTCGATGTTCCTGCTGACTGCGCACCGCTGCCGCCGAGGAATGGACCCGCGAACCCAAATCCGCCGGTGCCGCCGCTCATCGGGCCCGGCGCGGTGACGACGCCTGACAGGGTCCCGTTGGGCTGGCTGCCATTGCCGGCCGCGCCACCGCCACCACCCCCAGCCAGCCAACCGCTACCACCGCCGGTGGCGCCTGACGACGGAGCCGTCGGAGCCGAGTATCCGCCGCCGCCCCCACCCCCGCCACGGGCTTGCAGCGTGCCGAATGCCGTGGCATTGCCGACCGCGCCCGATGTCGGCGAATTGTTGCCGCCGACACCGCCCGCCCCGATCGTAACCGCGATCGTGCTGCCGATCGGGGTGCCGGTCACGTCATAGCTCGCGGTGACGACGCCGCCGCCACCGCCCCCGCCACCGCAATAGCTGCCGTTTGCGCCGCCACCACCGCCGCCACCGCCCACGAGGAACAGTGACACGGTGTTGACGCCGGCCGGCCGCGTCCAGGTGCCGTTGGCGGTGAAGGCCTGGGACTGCAGCGTCTTGCTACCGCCGCCGCCGCCGCTGATCGCACTCATGTTCTAGCTCATCTCCAACACGATCAGCTTGGTCCCGACAGCCCCGATCGCGTACAGCGGGGACGCAGTCGAGAGCCATTCGGACCATGACGCGCCGGCCGCGAGCTGTGCGCCGCCGGTGGCCGTCTCGTCGGCGGTCACGGTCGAGCTGCCGAGGTACACCGGGCTTGGGTTGTCGGGCGCCGCCTGCAACAGCAACTTGCGACGGTTGGCCAGGGCCGTGGCCGGCACCGGGAGCGCCGCCCCGGTCATGGCCATGACCGACTGGCGCAGCGCGCCGCCCATGCCGGCCTGCTCGACGCTGATCGTCCCGCCGCCGCCGGCGCTGCCGGCGAATGTCTGCGGCGAGCTGACCTGCATCGGGATGGTCGTGTTGACGAACAGGATGCTGGCCGGGTAGCTGGATGCGGCGATCCGCACCCCGACGATATCGGCCAGTGGCAGGACCAGGGTCGCCCCGTTCTGTGTCAGGCTGACCGACTCATACCCGCCGGTCCGGTGGTGCACGTCAACCGTGACCGTGATCCCCAGATTGAGGTTGACGACTGACAGGGTGCCGTCCTGCCCGAGAGGCAGCGGCACCTGCCAATCGGCGGTCAGGGTGTATGTATCGAATGCGCTCACGGCGTCACCTTCCGCCAGGGGAACAGGCCGGAAACGCCCGGCTCGGGAGCGGGCCCGCCCGCGAGCGGTCCGTTGGGCGGCACCCCGCCCGCGGTCCCGGTATGACCCTGCGCCGTGGCCCATGTCGAGCCAGACCCCTGTCCGTCATGGATCAGCGACGTGCGCAGGGTGGGCGGGATCAGGGATGCGGCATTGCCGCCCATCGGCGGATGGCTCGCCGCGCGGACGCCGAGGAACGGCGGGGCGTACCGGCCGCCGGGCACCTGCGCCTCGGCCGCTGCCACGGTCGCCTGCGTCCCGGTCGCGTGGGCGTAGCCGCGCAGCGCGTCGGGCAGGACCGAATACTCGGCATAGCCGGTTGCGCTCGGATAGCTGATCGCGGCATAGCCGGCTGCCGCCGCCGCCGCCGCCGCTGCGTAGAACGGGACGCCGGGCGGCACGACATAGGTCCCTGACGGATGGTCGGGCGTCCCGTGCTCCGTCGCCGACGTCTCGCCCCGGGACGGCGAGATCCGGCCGGCGAGGGTCGGCGTCGGGGTCCGGCCGTCGGGCTGGGGGTTGTTGGGGATCGCCATGACCAGCCCTCCCTACAGGAACAGGAGCAGGAGCAGGAGCGCCCCGCCGCCCAGGAGCAGGGGCGTCGTGAAACCGCCCGATCCGAGGCTGCTGATGAAACTCGACAGGCCAGAGCCGAGCCCGGATAGGGCCGACTGGGCGCCCTGCCCCGCGCCCGGGGCCGCCGCCTGCGCAGCCGAGCCGGCGCCCGACCCTACCCCAGTCAGGAGATTCCCCGCGCCAGCGCCCAACGAGGGGCCGACGTTCGCGGCGACCTGTCCGACTGCCGTGGGGACGCCGTAGAGCAGGGCAGCGCCGCCGGTGCTGACCCCGGGGACCGCCGCCAGAGCGGCACTGCCGAGGAATTGGCCGCCCCCTGACACCATCGTGCCGACCGCCTGCCCGGCGGGCTGGCCGGAAGACACGATATACGGGTATGCGCCCTGTGCCGCCTGATTGGCCGCCTGCGCCACGTCGTACACGGCATTGCCACCGGCCGCGCCGACCTGTGGCGCCGCACCCTGCACGATGCCACCGGCCGCGCCCTCGGCCGCGTGGACCAGGCCACCCATCGTCTGCCCGATCGGCGCGGTCTGCTGGGCGACCCACTGTGCCGTCTCGTTCGGGTGCTGCTGGACCAGCGCAACGCCACTGTTGAAGTTCGTGTTCACGCTCTGCGCGAACCCGAGCAGGCCGTTCCAGGCGGCGCCCAGATCGACCATGGGCGGCGCGGACGTGACCGGGATGTAGCCGAGCTGTTGGAGCTGCGCCACGACGGCCTGATTGCTGGGCAGGTTCTCGTGCGTGTCACCCATGTCGATCTCCCTAGTGTCTGCGGGGGCGGGCTATGGGACAGGGCCCGCCCCCGATCAGGAGGGTCGCTAGGCGCGCTTCTGCGGGACGGTGGACAGGGTGTAGAGGCGGATCGTGCTGTCGGTGGCGAGGTTGACGTCAAGCACCACGGTCGAGTCCACGACGAACACGGGGACGCGACAGATGATCTCGCCCGACAGATGGCCGGACTGCATCAGCATCGTGTCCTGCTGCACGAAGTCGGTAACAGGCGCCTGATTCAGGAACAACGCGCCGCCGACGATCAGGTTCACCCAGTTGAGAACGGCGTCGCCGCCCGCGAGGGTGAGGGCCATCGCCTCGACCTGTTCGCCGTTGGGAAGATAGGACTGGATCGTGTTGTCGCCCTGTGCGTGCGGGACGTTGGTCGCGTTCACGCGGACGGTCGGCTGGTCGGTCTGCGTGGAGTACGCGCCACGCAGGTTGAGCGTGACGGTGACGGTGCCGGCGCTCAGGAGGTTGGCATTGGTCAGTGAGCTGGCCGCCGCAAGGGTGAGGTAGATCTGGCCCGGCATGTCCTTCGCGGACAGGGTGGCCGGCAGGAAGAACGACCAAGACGCCGAGCCGTTGCCCGATACGTCGGTCGTGATCGAGGGCGGGGCCGTGCGCACGCCGCGCGGCTGCAGAATGTCGTTGATCGTGCTCAGGTCGGTGCCGAACAGGTTCAGCGCGACCTTGCCGAATTGATCCAAGACCTGCAGGAGCGACAGGACGTTGTCAATCGTGTTGGATGTCTTGGATGCGGTGCCGCCAGCGATCGCGACCGTCAGATTGCAGTACACGCCCTGCAGCGGCCCGAGGTTGGGCACGATCTGACTCGGCTGTGCTTGGCTGGCGTTGTTGAGGGTCTTCGAATAGGTCTGGAACGGAAACGAGATCGTTCGCATGTCCCGTCGCTCGTCAGAGTGCGACCGCGCCTGCGGCGATCAGGCCGAAGCCCACGCCGGAGGCCACGTCGCCGGTGATCCCCGAGCCGTCCACGAACGATGACACGGCCAGACCGAGGATGATCAGGCCGATCGGCGGGGTGATCGGGCCGATGGCCGGGATCATCCCTCCAACGCCCTTCTTGACCAGCACGAACGCGGTCGCGCCGGCAACCGCGCCGGTGACGATCTCGCGCTCGCGGAACGCAAACCGCATCGCTGCTTCTCCTGTTGTCCTCCGGCTGTGTGGTCCCGCGGTCGCGATCCTACGCCGGTCAATCGAGATTATGCAAGATCGGGTGGATTACTCATCCCTCACCGGCGATCGCGTCCAGCATCCTGGACAGCGCCGACTCGTCTGGTGAGGTGCCGTCCCTGATCCACCCGACCATGCCGGCCAGGCCGCCGGCGTACCGTTCGAGCTTGTCCGTCCAGCCGACCGGATCGCGACGGGCCTGCCCGAGGATCGCGGACAGGCCGGTGCCGATCATCGAACCCGTGACCGCGGGCCGGCTAGCAAGCTGGGAGTCCAGCCAGTCGAGCAATTCCGCGTACCGCTGCGCCTGATCGGCCGGCAGCGTCGGGAATGGTGTGACCGCCCCGCAGTCGGGACAGGCGGCCATGGTCTCCGAGTGAATCTTGGCCGGATTGCACAGACAGCGCCACTGTCGCACCGTTCGTTCCCTCCTACGGAGCCTCCCACCGGCGAAGTTCCGGCGGGATGGGCAGATAGAGCCGAAACGGGGAGTCGGGATCGCCGCTCACCCACACCATGAACCGGCCCGTCTTGGGCCGGATCGTCAGGGCCACGTCCACGTCCCGGCGATGCACGTCCTTCGCGTCCTCGGGCTCGATCGGGCCCACGATCAGGATACGGGCGTTCCGCCGCAGGATGCCGGGGGTCAGGCCGAACGGGGCCTGTGTCGCGGTGAGCAGGCCGGTGCCCTGCGTCCGGCCCCGGCTCGACAGGGCGCGCAGGTGCCGCGGCGTCGTGTGGGCCGTCGCGCCCGTGCCGGTGATCTCGTCCACCCACACCAGCGTGTCCGGCCGGTAGCGCATGACGGCCCGGAAGATGCGATCGTGCGGGGCCGGATCGTCCACGTCGGTATGGGCCGGCCGGAGGATCACCCGGTCCGTGGGGTGATCGCGGGGGATGCCGCGCAGACGGTCCGCGAGGGACTGCCGCTGCCCCGTTTGCCAGGCCAGGGCCTCGCGCAGCGCCGCGTCATACCGCTCCGGCGCCTTCGCATCGTATTCGGGGAGCTGGACCACCCGCGCCCGCGGCAGGGTCAGGCGGCCCTTGGAGTCGATCGCCACCAGGCTCGGCACGTCGAGGGTCAGGGTCGCGATCAGGGTCGATTTCGCGCCGCCGGTCGCAGCCACCACCAACACCTGATCGTCGGGCGCGATCGCCTCGCGGAACGGCGGGAGCTGGTCCCAGCTACGCGACTCAGTCGTAGAGGCCATCAATCCGGCTCTCGCGGAGCTGCTGCGGCAGGGGGACTGCCGGCGACGCCGCCCGGACATGCTCGGACTGTCGCCGGGCCAATTCGGCCGGCGTCAGGGGCACGAACGCCCCATCGGTCGGGGGCGCGACCGGGGTCGCCGCCTGCGGGCTCGCCACCGCGGCCCAGGGCGCCGGCCGCGGACCGGGGGCCGGCTCGGGCTCGGTCGTCGGCTCGGCCGGCTCGGCCGATGCTGCGTCCACCACGACCGGCGCCCCCGCCTGCCGGGCACGGATCGCCCGCAGGTGGAGGCGCCCCTTGCCGGCGAAGATGACCAGCACCGCGATCGCCGCCTTAAACCGGCCGATATCGCCCCGGAACCGCTCGGCCACCGTGCGCACCATCTGATCGTGGAGCAGGTTCGCGAGCTGGCGAGCCTCGATCGCCGAGAACGTGCCGGCCGCGCCGGCACCGTCCCATTCGCTGATCACCGCGGACAGGTCACGGAGCATGTCGGCCAGCATCTCGGGGGTGAAGGCGTCGGCCAGGGCCGCCCGCGACACGATGGGGGCGTCATCAGCCACCCGCCCCCGCCTCGTCTGCGCCGTGATCCTGGTCGGTGCCGGCTCGGGGTCGATGATCGGACCGGACGCCGCGGGAGCGACATTCGCGTTCGGCGCGGTCGGCCCTGCGTCTCCGAGCCGGGCATGGTCATCGGCGGTCGCGGGATCGCCCGCACGCGCACGCTCGCGCAGGGTGCGAAAGTCGCGCATGGTGAGGGTCCGAGCGGTTCCGTCAGGGGACGTGATCGTCGCCACCCGGCCGGCCCATCGCATCGAATAGCCGGGATGGTCGGCCCGCAGGTGGGCGGTCCGTGCCTTGGCATCGGGCCATCGGGCGAGGCAGATCGGACAGAGACTGTCGGCCATGTCCGCGAGCATAGAGCGGCCCCCGCCGGAATGTCCAGCGGGGGCCGTGACCCATACCGAGTGAGACGTCGGCTACGGGGCGGTGTCGAGGCCGAGTGCGTGCCGGATCAGGACCATGGTGGAGCTGACACCGAGCATGAGCCCGAGCGCGAAGCCGACGCCAGCGCCGACGGCCAGCGCCCGCGGGCGGGTCATGCCGTAATACCACGCGAGCATGGCTACCGGCCCGCCTTGGCGAGCTTGGGCGCCTTGGCGGCCGTCTCGTGTGCGTCGGTGGCCTGTGCGGCAATGGTCGCATCAACCTCGGCGCTGGTCGCGGTGCGGAAGGTCATCGCGTCCTTCTTGCCGACGCGGATCAGGCACACGGGGTCGAAGGGCTCTGCGTCGTCCTCGGCCAGGGCCGCCGCCAGGGCCTCGAACTGGGCGTTGCGGGTGGGGTTCTGGGGCATCCCGACGGCGACGACCTCGCCCGTGTCAAGGCGAGTGGCCGAGACGATCCACCGGGGGCCGTAGCGGTTGAGCTGGTCGGGGACGACGCGGCGGAACACGAGCGGCACGGCCCCGTTGATCAGCTCGTCCTTGCCGTCCGAGTCGAGGAACGTGCCGAGGTCGGCCAGCCCCACGAGCTGGGGGACGGCGGTTTCGAAGGTGCGCGACATGTTGCCCTCCAAGGTTGCTTCGGTCGGTACGTCCGGCCTGCGGTGCCGCCAAGGCTCTGCCGGCGAGCCAGTCAGCCGGTCAGCGGCACCGCGGGGCGGACGGCCCCGCGACGCTCTAGAGCGGCGGCCGGTCGTGCGAGCGGGTGATGCTCGGGACCATCATCGTCCGACCGGGCTGATCAGCCGGCACCCGCAGTAGGCGAATGGCGTGGCGGGATCAGGGTGCGCGGCGATGCACGGGACGCCGAGCGTGCCATGGCGGATCGCGTCCTCGGCGCCCGCAAAACTCGAATGCGCACCCCATGGATGGCCGCACCGCGGGCACAATGCCTTCTGGGTGGGATGTGCCTGATCACGCATGGAAGGATCGTCCTCTCGACTGCACACAACGGCCACGCAACAGACCATCAAAGAAAGAATGCGTAATGCCATGTCGGCGGGGTCTGGCACATGGCTTCCGGGTCATATGCCCGTCGGATGGCGCGCCGCCCCTTCGGACGGGGCCTGATCGGCGTTCGGCAGCGGGGCGCCGTCTGAATGCGTTCAGCCTTCGTGTTGACCCCGATGTGGCACATCGCCATGACCCTCCATGCGTCCCTGTGAACGATGCTCCCATACTAAGGGTCCCTGTCAAGAGCCGCCACCGTCGAGGTGCACGGGACGGACGTGCTCGCCGTCGTCGCTGCGCCACGCGAGGCTGCCGGCGAGGCTCGACAGGCGCCGCGTCCGGTCGAGGCGCATCGGGGCGCCGCGGAGCACCTGGAGCGATCCGGTGGGCGACAGCCACCGGACGGCCGTCTCTGGGGTGTCGAAGGCCTCGGAAATCAGCTCGCGGGGGATGCCCTTCGCCTTGCGCACCACCAGATCGTGCGGCCCGTCATAGACCGCCTTGCCGTGCTCGTGCCGCCCTGTCCTGTGGCACCGCTCGACGCCTGTGTAGACCTTGGGCGCGATCGCACGGAACGTGCGCCAGTCGTGCTCGATCTTCACCCGCCCGAACGCAGGACCGAGGCGATCGGCCACGCGATCGAGGCGGGTGGCCGGGAACGTGAGGGAATCGGTGTCGGCGTACACCACCGCCTCGGGGCCGATCGCATCGGCGTACGCGGCGAGGGTGAGCCTCGCGTGTGCCGTGATCCACGCGGCCCAGTCGGGGCGGAGGTAATCGGCGTTGATCGGCTGGTCGCGTCGGACCCACAGGCCGCGGTACGCCTCGGCCGCCACGGGGTCGGCAGCATCGAACGCGGGTGGATACCAGTCCGGGCCGGGTCGGTCTGTCGCCATCTGCCAATCGTCATGCGTCGGGCGTGATCCGAACTTTCCGTACAGGCCATTTCCTGTGATCTTGCCCACCACGGACGCCGCGCCGCCCTCGGCCCGCAGCGACTCGACCGCGTCCACGAACAGGCCGAACGGGTAGGCGAGGCGGGGCCATGTCCAGCCGGCGAACACGTCGAAGCGGTAGCCGCGGTCCTGCGCCCGCGCCAGCTCGTCGGAGCTGACGACCGTCTCGAACGTGCCGGTCGGCCAGGCGAGCACGCCCGCGGGGTCGCGGTAGGGGACGAACGTCCACGGCTCGTCACGCGGCACCGTGATCCGCACGCGGTAGAACCCGGGGCGCCCGCGGCGGAACGCCCGCGCCGGCGTCGGGTGTCCGTCGGGCACACCGTGGAGGCGCATGACATAGGGATACATCGAATTGACATCGATCGTCACCATGTCAGCGTGCTCGCGCAGCGACCCGACGCGCACCATGCCGCCGAAGTAGCCTGCGCGGGCCAGGTCGGCGGCAGCCTGCGGCGGCGGGGCGAACGAGGCGCCGGCGAGCATGCCGCGCCACGCCCGCATGGCCGTGCCGGCCGCCGACCACGACGGCAGGGTGCCGAACCGCTCGGCCAGGATCGCCCGGTAGCCGGTCAGGACCGCGAGCAGTGCGTCCGAGTCGCGGGCCGCGTAGGCGCGGTGCTCCGGGTTGTCGGGATCGAACGTCACGCCGTCCGCGAGGCCGATATCGCCCTTGGGCAGCTCGGGCGCGAACGCCTCGGCCAGCGACTGCAGGGGAGCGGGGAGCAGGGCATAGGAATCGCGCAGATCCGTCCGGTGCCGGTGGCCGGCCTGCCCGCGGGCGACCCGCCACCCGATGATCGCGTCGGCCCGCGTGATGGGCACCACCACGGCGCCCGCGGCCACGTCGTCGCGGGCGGGCGGGAGCAGGTAGATGTAATCGTAATTGCCGCCGTTGTGCGCCCACCAGGTGTGATCGCGGCCCGAGCAGACGCCGTGACTGTTGCCCGACACGAGCACGTGCCAGAGCTCATCGGCCGTCCGTCCCTCGCGGGGCGGCAGGCCCGCGGCGCGGCGGTGCTCGCATGTCGCCGTCCAGTGGAGCAGGGGACCGCGCAGGCCGTCGGTCTCGACATCGAGCACCCCATAGGGGCGCTCGTCTGCCGCTGACGGGGGATGGCCGGCGCCAAGGCGACTAGTCATCGAGGAACCGCACCTCGACGATCGACACGGTGCCGTCCTCGAACACGCTCGCGAGCACGTCGCGGATCAGGTCGGCCGACCATCCGCCCTCGCACACCTCACGTCCCGCCGGACCGGCGATCAGGTCCTCGCCGGCGAGCCCGGTGGCGACCGTCCGCCACTGTGCCGCCGCGCCGCGCCAGTCCGACCCGTAGCCCGCGAGCAGGTTGCCGCGGGCCGCGATCTGGACCGTCGTGCTGTCGGGCACGCGCCGGATCGCCGTGACGGCCGCCTCGAGCTGGTCGGGGCGGTAGTGGCGCCAGAGGAACCCCTCGCCGCGCCGCCCGAGCTCGACGCCGGCCGGGCCGTGATACCGCTCGAATTCGTAATGCCCGGCCACGCTGTGCTCGCCGGTGGCGACCTGCCGCCGCAGGGCCGCGAGGTGCCGCTCCTGCTTCCGGCGGCGCACCAGGGCGGCGCGGTCGGCACGCTCACGCTCGGTCGCGTCACGCCGCAGGCGGGGAAGGGGGGCCTGCCGCTCACGCGGCGCCTCGCGGTGGCCGCGGGCCTGCTGTCGGCTCTTGCCCGACGCGAGGCCATTGGCGATCCGCCGGGCGTACTCGGCGGCATAGTCACGGGGTTTGCGGGCCATGGCCGGCCCCTAGGGGCGGTGCGGGTGGGCCACTCCCGATGCGTAGGCGGCGCCCGGCGAGGCGCCCGAGGGGCCGCGGTCGCGGGTGCTGGGGGGCTCCGCGATGTAGCGGCCCAGTCGCTCGGCGATCAGATGGGCGAGGGTCCGCGGATGGTCGGGTCCGAACCGTCCGCCGCAGGTGTCGCACCAGGCGGTCGGGGCGGGCGGCAGGGGGTCATCGGCGGCGAGTCGTCGCGGCATCGGGGCGTCCTCGGGGATGGGGATCAGACCCGACCATCATCGCCCCAGTGTCAAATCGGGATAGACAGGTGCCGGGTCGGGGCCTG
>JAKAHX010000314.1 GCA_021814735.1 Chloroflexota bacterium
TCCGGCGGGCCCCACCGCGATCGCATCAAGGTGGAGCGAAGCGAGCGAGCGATCGCAGCGCACGCCGCGTGGTGTTACAGCGGTTCCTTCGGGCGTTTTCGTGTGCCCGGCACGCCCGGCAACAGTGCGTGTCCGCAAGAGGTGACCAGTGGCCCCGGACTTCGCCGACTCCACCCCGCACGGCCCCATCGCCTGGCGGTCCCGGCTCGATGCCCTCGAGGCGGCGGTTCGCGCGCGGACCGCCCTCGTGCCAAGGATCGGGATCGTGCTGGGATCGGGCCTGGGCGGGCTCGCCGACCAGATCGAGCACCCCGTCGCAATCCCGTTCACCGAGCTCCCCGGATGGCCTGCCGCGACGGCGCCAGGGCACGCGGGCAGGCTGATCCTGGGCGAGCTGGCCGCCGTCCCGGTGGTCGCGCTGCAGGGCCGCTTCCATCTCTACGAGGGCCACCCGGTCGGCCTGGTCGTCCAGCCGGTCCTGCTGATGCGGCGCCTCGGGGCACCCGTGGTGCTGCTGACCAACGCGTCAGGCGGCGTCGATGCCTCGTACCGGGCCGGGACGCTGATGCTGATCACCGACCATCTCAACCTGACGGGCGTCAACCCGCTGATCGGCCCGAACGACGAGTCGATGGGCCCGCGCTTCCCCGACATGGTGGACGCGTGGGATCCTGCCCTGCGCGCGCTCCTGCGGCGCGCGGCGGACGAGCGGGGCATCCCGGTCGAGGAGGGCGTCTATGCCCAGCTCCTGGGACCGAACTACGAGACACCCGCCGAGGTGCGCATGCTCCGGGCCATGGGCGCGTCGGCGGTCGGCATGAGCACCGCGCTCGAGGCCGTGGCCGCGCGCTGGGCCGGGTTGCGGGTCGCCGGGATCTCACTGGTCACGAACCCGGGCGCCGGCGTGACAGGGGAACCACTGACCCACGAGGAGGTGCTCGCTGCCGGCGAGGCGGCCGGCCCGCGGATGCGCGTGCTCGTCCGCCGCTTCGTCGAACTGCTGGCCGACGCCTGACGCTGGGGGTACCTGGTCACGTGGTCGGCGATCACCGGCCGCGCATGTGATGCCGCGCGGGCTGGACTCGGGCTCGCCCCCGGACCGCCCGTGTGCTGCATCGGCGCCCTACAGCGTGGGCAGCTCGCGTCCCGCGCGCCGTGCGGCGTCGCGCTTCTCGGCCCAGGCGGCCAGCACCTCGTCCCGGTGCGGGCGGATGGGGCAGTGTCCGTCCCGGTTGCCCGCCTCGTCGCAGTAGCCGAGGGGCACGCACTTCGGCGCGAGGAACGAGCCCAGGAACGGGCTGACCGCGAAGACCTCGTGGCGGATCAGCTGGAAGAGGCGGCGGATCTCCCACTGCGCCATCGTGCAGAGGCGCAGGCCACTCACGTGGATGAGCGCCCGCAGGTTGATCGTCATCAGCAGGTTGGTGCGCGTGGCGTTCGGCATCACGAACCGCGCATCCTCGCCGGGGACCCCGGCGGCCAGCAACTCCCCGTAGAGGCGCATGGCCCCGTCCATCTCCGCCACGTACTGCTCGCGCAGGTCCGGCGGCGCATCGTCGAGGGTGCCGGGGATCATGTAGGCCGGTCGCCGGTAGTTCACGTAGCGCTGGGACTGCTGGTCGAACGCCACGCCCACGCGATGACGGACGAGCTGGTGGCTCAGCGTTCGCGTGACGCCCGAGATCGCGAACGTGAAGACGATGTGCTCGATCGTGGAACCGTGGCCCGACTCGATCACCCGCCGGACGAGTTCCTGCTGCTTCTCCGTGGCGACCTGCCCCGAGACGGCCCGGCGGAAGATCTCGTCCGGCTCCAGCTCCGAGTAGCAAGTGCGGCACGCCGTGTACACGAGAGGCACGTAGTACTGTCGCGCGATCTCGGGTGTGGGGAAGAGGAGCGTCGCGCGCATGCCGAGTTCGCGCCGACGCTGGCCGGACGGCCGCGCGCCGGGTGTGTCGGCGCCGGTGTCCGCGGCGGGTCGGGCGGAGCCGTCGGGGCCGATTTCGAGGGCCATGCATGCTCCAGCTGGGCGCGGGACGGCCGGCAGGACCTCCGGGGCGCGGGCCGCGAGTCGATCGAGTCTAGCACCGGGTCCGCGGCGCCCAGGCTTCGATCGTCGGCGTCCGGGCCCGCAGGATGGCAGCCCGCAGGGCGGCAGCCCGGAAGGCGTACCGCGATCCGCGGTAAGGTTGCAGCAGCGCCGCGGTGCGGTCCGTGGCAAGCCCCGGGACGCGGGTCGGGACCGGCCCGTCTCGAGCGGTGGGCGCCGACGCAGGCGATCGACCTGCCCGTCGCCCGGCAGGAGGAGGCCATGCGCGTCGCGATCGCCACCGACCACGCCGGGTTCGTGCTCAAGGCGACGGTCATGGAGCAGGTCAGGGCGCTCGGCCACGAGCCAGTCGATTTCGGCACCTGGGACACGACCCCGGTGGACTATCCCGATGTGATCGCCCCGGCCGCGAGGGCGGTCGCCACGGGCGAGTGCGACCGCGCCATCGTCCTGGGGGGCAGCGGCACCGGCGAGGCGATCGTGGCCAACAAGATCCCGGGCATCCGCTGCGTGGAGGCGTCGGACCCGCTGGTCGCGCGTCTCGGGCGGTTTCACAACGACTGCAACGCCCTGTCCATGGGCGGCCGGATCGTCGGCGTCGAGATCGCGAAGGCGTGCGTGACCGAGTTCCTCAGCACCGAGTTCGAGGGCGGCCGGCACGTGGCGCGCATCGCGAAGATCACCGCACTGGAAGAAGGGCGCGCCGTGCGCTGATGGGCGTAAGCCGCTCGTCACAAGACGCGATCGTCAGGGGATGCACGCCGGCCGGCGCGGGCAGCCCGTGCCCGATGGCCCAGTGGCCCGCGCGCGCCGACCGCTCCGCCGCACACCAAGGAGGTCATGCACCATGAAGCTGGGACTCGTGGGACTGGGGCGCATGGGCGCCAACATGTCGCGCCGCTGGCTGCGCAACGGGCACACCGTGGTGGGCTATGCCCGGCACGCGGAGACCGTCGACGGCCTGGTGAAGGACGGCGCGATCTCTGCCGGGGCCACCTCGCTGGCCGACCTGGTGGCCCAGCTGGAGCCGCCCCGGGTGCTCTGGCTGATGGTCCCCGCGGCCTCGGTCGACGCCACCCTGGACCAGCTGGTCCCGTTGCTCGGCGC
>JAKAHX010000315.1 GCA_021814735.1 Chloroflexota bacterium
GAAGATCGTGTAGCGCAGGTGGACCTCGGCGCCGCAGACGTCGTCACGCAGGAGGACCTCCACGGTCTCGGCCTCGGCCTCGTGCTCGACGTAGGTGGAGGGGAGGCCGGCGATGGGCGGCTTGCCGCGGATCACGCGATGGCCCGCGTACCGAAGCTCCAGCACGGTCGACCCGTCGGGCTGCTCGACAACCAGCGCCGGGACGCGGAAGTCCCCGCGATCGGCGGTGGGATACTCGAGCGCGACGGGGTCGTCCAGCCGATTGGCGAACCCCTGGAAGTCGGCCGGGCCGAGGTGACGGTGGGACCGGTCTCGCGCGAGTGCCGCCCCGAAGTAGAGGTGGCCCAGGGACCCGTCGCCCAGGACCGCGACGATGTAGCTGATCCGTCCGTTGCTGAGGTGGAGCTCGCGGGTGTCGGCGTCCCAGTCGATCGACATGCGGTCCCTCGTGTCTCGCGCGGCCGGCATCCCGGCCGGTCCGGGCCCCCTAGCGGCCGGCGAGCGCCGGCCGCCGCCGTGCCGGGGCGTGTCCCCGGCCCCGGACAGCGCCGCGATCCGGGCCCGCCGGTTCGCGGGGTGCACCGGTGCCAGGCAGGTAGGCCTCGACCACCCTGACGGGGATGGCAGCCCGCAGCATCCGCTGGACGGCGCGCAGTTCCTCGACCTCCTCGGGTGAGACCAGCGAGATCGCCGTGCCGGTGGCGCCAGCGCGACTGGTCCGGCCCACCCGGTGGATGTAGTCCTGCGGATCGTCGGGCAGTTCGTAGTTCACGACGTGTGGGAGCTCCTCGATGTCCAGCCCGCGCGAGGCGACGTCCGTGGCGACCAGGACCGTGACGTCGCCGCGCTTGAAGTCCTCCAGCGCGCGCATCCGCTCCGGCTGGCTCCTGTCGCCGTGGATCGCCACGGCCGGGACGCCCCGGCGGTCGAGATATGAGGCCAGCCGGCCGGCGGCGGTCTTGGTGCGGGTGAAGACGAGCACCTGCTCCATCCGCTCGGTCTCGATCAGGTGGATCAGCAGGTCCGCCTTGCGGGCGGCGTCCACCGGGTACAGCGTCTGGGAGAGGTTGTCGGCCAGGCTGTTGCGGCGTGCCACCTCGACGGTCACGGGATCGTGCAGGAACTCGCGCGCGAGCCGCCGGATCTCGTCGGAGAAGGTCGCGGAGAAGAAGAGCGTCTGGCGGCGGGACGTCAGGAGCGCGACGATCCGGCGGACGTCGGGGATGAACCCCATGTCGAGCATCCGGTCGGCCTCGTCCAGCACCAGCACCTCGGCCTGGCCGAGCTTGACGGTCCCCTGGCCGAGGTGATCGAGGAGGCGGCCGGGGGTCGCCACCAGGACCTCGACGCCCGACCAGAGTGCCTTCACCTGGGGCTCCATGGGCACACCGCCGTGGATCACGGCCGAGCGGAGCCCCAGGCCGCGGCCGTAGGCGCGGAAGAACTCCTCCACCTGCACGGCCAGTTCGCGGGTCGGAGCGAGGACCAGCACGCGCACGGGGTGCCGGGCCGGGGAGACCGCGGTGTTCGCGTGCGCTCGCAGCCGCTCCAGGATGGGGAGCGCAAAGGCCGCGGTCTTGCCGGTGCCGGTCTGCGCGGCGGCAAGGACGTCCCGTCCGGCGAGCACGTGCGGGATCGCCGCGGCCTGGACGGGGGTGGGTTCCGTGTAGCCCTCCCTGGCCACGTTGGCGAGGAGGTCGGCCGAGAGGCCGAGGCTGTCGAAGGTCAAGCGAAGCTCCTGGGCGCGTCCCGCGGGACGCCTTGGCGACCGGGCTGCGCGGCACCCGCGGTTGGGTGCCACGGCCGCGCGGATCGGCTGCGTCCGGGGGGCCGGAGGCCCCGTTCGGCCACGCGCCTGCCCCCGCGGCCGGGACTGCAGCTCATTCGAGGCGATGGTAGCACGCGGCGCCCGTGCGTCCGTTTCCGGCGACGCCCCTCGCGGCTGCGTGCGCCATGACCGCGCCGACATGCCCGGAGTTTCCACGCGGCCTCCACCCGGCCTCCACCGCCCCCGGCGATCCTCGTGCTGCTCGCAGCTGGCGAGCCTGCGAAACGCACGGAGGTATAGGCATGCGAAGGATCGTGGGGGCTATCGGCGCCCTGGGGTTCGCGTTCGTCCTGCTGGTCCCGACGGCACTTGCCGCCGGGCCGGCGTCGGCCGGCCGAGCGGGCGGCCCGACCGGCGACAACGCCGGCATCGCCGCGGTGCTCAACCTGAGCTGGGAGCAGATCCAGGCCCTGCGCCAGGAAGGGAAGAGCCTCGCCCAGATCGCCGTCACACAGAAGGTGGATCCCCAGCGGCTGGTGGACGCGCTGGTGGCCCGGTGGTCCGAGCGCATCGACGTGCGCGTCCAGAACGGCGCCCTCACGGCGGCGCAGGCCACGGCACTCAAGTCCCAGCTGGCGGCACGAGCGCAGGCGTACGTCAACCAGACTGCGTCGGGCGGCATGGCCGGCGCGGCCGTGGGGGCAGGCCCGAGGGGGGCGGGAGCCGGGACGCGGAGCGGTGTCGGCCCGGGCCCACGCGCCGCCGGCACGGGCACCGGCACTTGCGACGGCACGGGTCCGCACGGCCCCGGGCGCCCCTGACCGAGGCCGACGCGACGGCGAACGCATCCCGGGCGCGGGGCGGACGTGATCGCGGCGAGCCTGCCGCGGCCCGCGCCCCAGGCCCCAACGACGGCCGGGCTGTGCATGGCCCGGCCGTCCCGCTATCGTGGCCGACATGAACGCCATGGTCCTCGTCGTGGATGACGAGCCCCACATCGTGGAGGTGCTGCGCGCCTATCTTGAGCGCGAGGGGTACCGGGTCCGGACCAGCGGGGACGGAGAAGAGGCGCTGGCCTTGGCGCGCCGGGAACCGCCCGACGTGATGGTCCTCGACGTGATGCTCCCCGGTCGGTCGGGGTTCGACCTGCTGCGCGCGCTGCGCGCAGACGGGTCGCGGGCCGGGGTGATCATGCTGACCGCGCGCGACGACGTGATCGACCGGGTGACGGGACTCGAGCTCGGCGCCGACGACTACGTGGTGAAGCCGTTCGAGCCCCGCGAGCTGGTTGCCCGGGTGGGCGCGCTGGTCCGTCGCATGGAGCGCCTGGTGCCACCGGGCGCCGCCACCTCCGCTCCGATCCGGATCTTCGACCTGGACGTGGAC
>JAKAHX010000316.1 GCA_021814735.1 Chloroflexota bacterium
GCAGCACGTCGGTCGAGGCGTTGACCGCGATGCGCACCAGCCAGGCGCGGAACGACGTTCCCCGGAAGGCGGCCAGATTGCGGTAGGCCCGGATGAACGCCTCCTGGGCCGCGTCGTGCGCGGCCTCCACATCCCCCGTGATGTGCATGGCCAGGCCGACGAGATGGTCCTGGTAGTGAACGACCAGCTCGTTGAAGGCGTCGAGGTCACCGGCACGGGCCCGACCGACCAGGCGCAGGTCGCGCTCACGGTGAGGGTCCGCCGCCCGGTCGGCGGGCGGGGCGAGCTCGTCCTGCATGGAACGGGCCACCGGTTCAGGTCGCGGCCGACGGCCGGTTCCAGGCGGCCATCACCTCGACCAGACGGCGTGGGGGCAGGCGACACGCGGTGATCCCGTCGCGACCCGTCATGGTCTCGGCACCCAGCAGCGCGTTCAGGATGGCCTCTTCGGTGGCCTCGATCGTAGCGTCGAACAGCTCGGTGATGTGGGCGTCGGAGAGCATCAGGAGCGGCACGCGAGCCGGCCCGCCCGGGACGGCGTCCCAGGCTCGCAGGCGGTTCGCGGTGGAGAACGCGATGAAGAGGTCACCGCTGGACTGCTCGCCGGCGCCGCCCATGCGCGCGACACCGAGCCCCGGCCGCTGCGCCACCCGCGTGAGCTGGTGGGGCAGCAGCGGGGCGTCCGTAGCCACCACCACGATGATCGACCCGCCTCCCTCGGCAGCGCCGACGGGAGGCTCCGGCAGGGGCACCTCGCCTGGCGGGATCTCGCGCCCGACGGGCGCACCATCCACGCGCAGCCGGGCGCGGCGGCCGTGGTTCGCCTGCACCAGCACCCCGATCGTGTACGCCTGGCCCTCGATCGACACGACGCGGGACGCGGTGCCGGTGCCGCCCTTGAAGCCGTGACAGACCATGCCGGTCCCACCGCCGACGTTGCCCTCGGGCACCACGCCGCCGGCGGCACGCTCGAGGGCGGACCGGACGTGCTCCGGCCGGACGTGTTGGCCATTGATGTCGTTGAGGCGCCCGTCCCACGTCTCCCCAACCACGGGCAGGCTCCAGGAGGCCGCGCCATCGGGCCGCCCGGCCACCTGCGCGGCGATCAGCGCGTCCCGCACCACGCCCACGCTGTGGGTGTTGGTGAGGGCGATGGGCGAGGTCAGCTGCCCGGATTCGCGCACCCACTCCAGCCCGGTCAGCTCGCCATTTCCGTTCAGCCGGTGGCAGCCGGCGAAGACGGGCTCCTCCCCCACGTCCCCGGCGTGCGGCAGGATCACGGTCACCCCGGTCCGTACCGGTCCGCGCCCCACCACCAGTGGACCGTCGCCGCTCACCAGGGTCGTCATCCCTACACGGACGCCCGGGACGTCGGTGATCGCGTTCAGCGGACCGGGCGCGGCGGATCCGATGACGATCCCCAGCTCGCGTGCCCGCATGGCCCCTCCTCCCCTGTCGCCCGATCGACGAGCTGATACGTGCCGGCGCCAATCGTCGGTCACAGCTGGGGTCGGGCACAAGGCCAGACGGCAGGCCGATCGTCAGGCGGCCACCACCGCGTTGCGCCCCGAGCGTTTCGCCATGAGCAGCGCCAGGTCCGCCAGGCGCACGAGCGCTGCTCCGGTACCGTCGGACTCCTCCGCCCCGGCACACCCGGCCGAGACCGTCACGCGGAGCGGGCGACCGTCGATGCCGGCGAGCGGGGCGTCAGCCAGCTGGCGCCGGATCTCGTCCGCGACGCGGTACGCGTCCTCGCGCGTGGCGCCCGAGAGGATCGCCACGAACTCCTCGCCCCCGTAGCGCGCGACGAGGTCGGAGTCGCGCAGGCGCCTCCGCAGGATCGCGCCGAAGACGCGCAGCACCTCGTCGCCCACCTGGTGGCCGTGGCGCAGGTTCACCTCGCCAAACTGGTCGAGGTCGAAGAGGACCGCGGCCACCGCGGGCCTGTGCTCGGCCGGCAGGCGCAACCGCGTGGCGAACAGCTGGTGGAGCGCGGTGTCGAAGTAGCGCCGGTTGTGGAGGCCGGTCAACGCATCGTGGATCGCGAACTCCGCGACCTCGCCATGCAGCAGCGCGTTGGCCACGGCGAGGGCGATCTCGTCCGCGAGCACGGCCAGCGCCTCCAGTTCCAGGTCGTTGAACGCCGCCGCCGGATCGACCCGCGCCACCGTGAGCGACCCGATCACCGTCTCCTCCCGCAGCAGCGGGATCCCGACCGCTTCGCCGTAGGCGTCCGCCGCATTGCGGTCGCGTACCGCCGTCGGGAACGCATCGCGTTCGTATGGCGCCACACGCACCATGGTCCGCCCCTCGATCGCCCGCCCGGCCGGCCCCTCGCCGGGCCGGATCGTCTGACCCACGGCACCGACGCTGCCCTTCTCGGCGCGCACCACGTAGGCGCCCGACGCGCGGTCGAGCACGACCAGGCCGACCAGGTCGGCCCGCACCACGCCGTCCAGGGCTGCCACGCAGAGCGGATACAGCTCGGCCTCCTCGAGCACGGCGCCGATGCGCTTCGAGTAGCCCACCAGTCGCTCGAAGATCGCCGCGCGGGCGGCCAGCGCCTCGCGCTCCCGGGCGAGGGCCAACGCTGCTGCCAGGCGGTCCGCCACGACCGTGAGCGACGCGAGATCGCGCCCATCCAAACGGCGTGGACTCTCGACGTCGAGCACGCCCAGGAAACTGCTGCCGGCGAGGAGAGGCACGCTGATCTCGCTGCGGACGTCCGGGTGGTCCCGCACGAAGGCCGGATCGACGGCCACGTCTGGCAGGTGGACAGGCAGGTGCGTGCGCATGACCCGCCCCACGATCCCCTGCTCGCGGGTGATCTGCGGGGCCGGGCTCGCGTAGCCCCGCTGGGCGCCGAGACGGACTCGCTGGTCGTCCCCGATGTAGATGCTGGGCAGCGCGCCGGGGATGCTGTCGCAGAGCAGGCCGAGCACCGAGTCGAGCGTCGCCGCCGAGGGACCCTCCGCGGCCAGCTGGCGACCGATGGCCTCGAGACTCTGCAGGCGCGCGAGCGCGTCCGCCGCGTCGTCCGTCGCGACCCGCAGGGCGGCCGCCTTCGACTCGCGCTCGGCCACCACGGCGGCCACCGCCGCACTGCTGGCCGCCGTCAGCGCGATGAAGACCACCAC
>JAKAHX010000317.1 GCA_021814735.1 Chloroflexota bacterium
GACCAGATCCGCCTCCTGTTCGCCGCCGGCGCGACCCGCGTGGTGATGCCGCTCCTCGCGGTGGCCGAGGAGGCCGACCGGCTGCGGGCGTGCCTAGAGGTGGCGGGCAGCTGGCTGGCGGTGGGGCTGGATCCTCGCCCCGATCGGCTGCGGGCCTACCCCTGGCGATCGGGCCGGGCGCCCGCGCTGGCGGACCTGGTCGCCCGGCTGGAGGCAGCCGGCGTGCAGCGGTTCGTCCTCTCGCACGGTGGCGCGGAGCCCGACCTCGCGATGCTCGCCCGGTTGATCACGGGCTCCAGCGCCGAGTTCCAGGTCGCGGGGGGCGTGGCCACACTGGACGAGATCCGCCGGCTGCGCGACGCGGGTGTCTCGGCGATCATCCTCGGCGAAGCGCTGCTCGCGGGCCGTCTCGAGTTCGGGGCCGCGGTCGAAGCGGCCCACGGCGGAACCAGCACCACGGAGAACATCCTGTGAGTCCGACCACCACGCGGGCGACGCGCGCCGTCGCCGCCATCGGCGCCGCGCTGCTGCTTGCCGGCTGCTCGGCATCCTCGCCCGGCGCGACGGCCTCGCCGAGTGGCGGGACACCGGGCTCGACCTCGGCCGCCGGTCAGCCATCCGCCCCCGCCGGGAGTGCCGGGGCAATGGTGCTCAAGCCCCCCACCGCCACGCCGCTCGCCTCGGCACCGGCGTTGCCGGCCGGTGACGGGACCACGGTCACGCTCCACACCCAGGATGGCGACATCGTGATCGCCGTGTACACGAAGAGCGCTCCGGTGGCCGCACAGAACTTCGAGAACCTCGTGCGGGCCGGCTTCTACAACGGAACGGTCTTCCATCGGATCATCCCGGGGTTCGTGATCCAGGGCGGCGATCCGACCGGCACAGGCCTGGGGGGCCCCGGCTATTCGTTCCCCGACGAGCCGTTCGCCGGGTCCTACACCCCGGGTACCGTGGCGATGGCGAACGCCGGCCCGAACACCAACGGCTCGCAATTCTTCATCGTGGTCGGCGACCAGGCCGCCACGCTGCCGCATGCCTACACCATCTTCGGGACCGTCACGAGCGGGCTCGCCGTGGCGCAGCAGATCGCGGCCGGGCCGCGCGGAGGCCCTAACAACGACCAGGCGCTGCAGCCGGTCAGGATCCTGACCGCCACCATCAGCGGCCCGGGCGCGAACCCCGGGACGGGATCGCCGGCCCCGGGCGCCTCGGGGTCCTGACGCGGGCGTTCGGCCCGGCCCTGTGCTAGGGTTGCCGGACCGCTGGAGGGATCAGCCACCGTGTCCGCGACCGTCGATACCACGCTCGGCACGTTCGTCATCGAGTTCGAGCGCGATGCCGCGCCCAACACCGTCGCCAACTTCGAGAAGCTGGCCCGGCAGGGTTTCTACGACGGGGTCCTCTTCCACCGCGTCGTCCCGGGGTTCGTGATCCAGGGCGGTGACCCGACCGGCACGGGGCGCGGCGGTCCCGGCTACACCTTCGCCGACGAGCTGCCGGGGCCCACCCTCGACTACGCACAGTACGTGGTCGCCATGGCCAACGCCGGTCCCAACACCAACGGGAGCCAGTGGTTCGTCTGCCTGTCGGATCTCCGCGGCCGGCTGCCCAAGAACTACACGATCTTCGGGCGGGTCACGGACGGCACGGACGTCGTGGACCGGATCGGACGCGTGCGGACCGGCCCCGGCGACCGACCCGTGGAGGAGGTCCGGATGTCCCGGGTGACGATCGACCAGCCGGCGGGATCGGCGGACTGACGGCAGGCCGGTCTGCGATCCGGCCCGTCCCGACCACCCGCGGCGTGTCCCGCAGCGGGTGCGCAACGGGGCTGTTACCACAATCGATCGCAAGGTTGCGGAATATTAACCGTCCCGCTAGGTGAATCTCTTGAGCCGGCGGGGGCCTCCGCGTACACTCCCGTTGCTGCTCGTCAGCAACTGCCCCAGCAGCAGGGTCATGGGTAGGTTGGGTTAGGGTAGCCGGTGCAGCCGGCGTGATAGATGCCCTTGCGGCGTGGCAGAAGCTCCGTGTCGCCCACGTGGCGATCGGGGACTTCACCGGGACAGTGTCGGGAGGCCCCTCTTCGGAGGGGCCTTTCGCGTGCCCGCTCGAGCACGCCCGCGCCCGGTCGGCGTGCCCTTTGCGGCGTGCCGTTGCCGCGACCCCCGAGGTCGGGCCGATCGCGATCCGGCTGCTAGACTTGCGGCTCGCGCGCCCGTAGCTCAGCGGATAGAGCGTCTGCCTCCGGAGCAGAAGGTCGTGGGTTCGAGTCCCGCCGGGCGCGCCAGCTCCGTCGACCGCGCCACCTCCGTCGACGCGCTCATGTTGCCCCGTGGCCGGGCGGAACCGCCGGCGCGCCGCGGGTCGGCCCGACGCAGGCCCGGCGGTTCAGGGGCGCAGGCCCAGCGGTTCAGGAGCGCCGATCAGGCGTACCGGGCGACGCGCGCGACCCCGCCGAGGCTGCGCATGCGGAGTCCCAGCAGGAGCATCGCCAGGCCGAACACGATCGAGTAGGCCCCGATCAGCGTGACGAGCGCCAGCGCGCCGGCGCCCGGGAAGACGAGGACCGCCGCGCCGAACACCACGGAGAGGATCCCCGCGATCCCAAGGAGGATCTCGTCCTCCATTTCACGGCGCAGCCGCACCGCCGCGACGATCTCCATGGCCCCGGTCAGCAGCGCCCAGGCGCCGATGAGCGTGACGAGCGCGATCGTGGTGATCCCCGGCACGACCAGGGCCGCCACGCCCGCGACGATGCCGAGGATCCCCTCGATGAGGACCACCCACCAGCGGCCGCGCTCGCGATGCCGCACCACCGACGCGATCGCCACCACGCCGTCGACGATGGCATAGGCGCCGAAGAGGGTGACCAGCACGACGAGCGTCAGCCCCGGCCAGGCGATGGCGGCGATCCCGAACGCGATGGCGAGGATCCCCCGGAGGACCAGCAGCCACCAGCTGTAGGCGAAGAGACGCGTGGATCCACCTCCGTTCCGTTGCCTGGGACAGGGTAGCCCCGGTCGGTCTCGTGCGCGTCACGAGCGGGGGACGGAGCCGTTGCGGTGACGTGGCAGCCCGATGGAGCGCGTGCGACGACGG
>JAKAHX010000318.1 GCA_021814735.1 Chloroflexota bacterium
CTCCGCGGCAACGCGCCCGCAACGCGGGACACCGACCCGGGGAGTGTATCCGCGTGGACAGAGGACGGCCGGCGGCGGGCTGCGCCGTCGGCGGTCGGGGCGGCGGCGATCGGACCGGCGGCGGGCCAGGGCAGCGGCGGGCCGGGGCGGCGGCCGATGACGGGGCCGGCTCACGGCGGACGGCTGCCGTCCACGGGCTCGGACGCGGGCGAGCCACGGCGACCGCGGTGGCGGTTGGCCTCGGCGCGACTGGCACCGGGCACGGCTGTGCCGCAGGACGGTCGGGGGAAGGTGGTACCGCATATCGGATTCGAACCGATGATCTCCGCCTTGAGAGGGCGGTGTCCTGGGCCTCTAGACGAATGCGGCGCGTGCGTTGCCGCGACGGGCACGGCGAAGCGGCGCGAATGGTACCACAGCGCGGCGGCCTACAGCCGGTGGGCCTCCAGGAAGAGCCGGATCGTCTCGGCCACCTGGGTGAAGCCCTCCGAGCCGATGACCAGCCCGTAGTGCGAGTGCGCCCCGAACGGTTCGTACTGCGCGCCAAGCCAGGTCGCCAGGCGCTCGCTGTCGCGCTCGGGGAACCAGCGATCGAGCCCGCCCCCGATCACCAGCGCCGGGACCGCACCGATCCGTTCCCGGTCCACGGGGACGCCGAGCAGCATCGAGCGGCGTGCGGCGCCGGACTCGCGTCCCATCAGGTGCTGGATCCGGAGCACGTCCTCGATCGCCAGGTCCCGGTTGCGCCGCCGGAGCTGTTCGGGCAGGACCTGCCACCCGAGCAGGTCGGGGCCGTACGTGTCGGGGATCTCGCGGATCACGTGCGCCCGCGGCGGCGTGAGCAGCTGGGCGGGCAGTGCCGGGCTGATCAGCACCAGCCCGGCCACGTGCCGCTCCTCGGCGGCCCGCAGGGCGATCAGCCCGCCCATGCCGTGTCCCACGAGGACGGGGTTGGGCGGAATGTGATCGAACGTGGCGAGCACGTCCCCCACGTACGTGTCGAGGTCGAGGCCGGATGCGTCGCTGGTGTCCGAGAGGAAATGCGCGCGCAGGTTGACCGCGTGCCCCTCCCACCCGCGGTGCGCGAAGTAGCCGAGATAGCGCTCCCACACCCACGACCCGGCCAGCTCGCCGTGGACGAGCAGCAGGGGCCGGCGCCGCGAACGGCGCTCCGGCAGCCACGACTCGACGTAGATGCCGCGATCCTCCAGGACGATCTCGTCCTTGCGGATCGGGCGCTCGGTTCCGCTCACCACTCGTGGGGGTTCAGCACGAGGCCGGTCACCTGCTTCGGGTAGAAGTAGGTGGACTTCTGAGGCATGACCGCCCCTGCGGCCGCCACCCGCAGCACGTCCTCGATCCGGGTCGGGTCGAGGAGGAACGCCGCCACGCCATCGCCCCGGTCCACCATGGCGATGGCCTCGGCGGCGTCCTTCGTGTAGAGGACCCGTCCGCCGCCGGCGGTCGCGGCGCGGTCCACCTCCAGCACGCGCTCCAGCGCCACCTCCAGCAGGCTGACGTCGAGCCAGCGCAGGGCCGCGGGGGCGTCGGGATCCAGGAGGGGCTCGAACGCCGCGGGCCGGACCCGCAGGATCGCGCCGACCCCGCCGGTCCACAGCCCGAAGCGGTGCGGGCGCTCCGCCGGGGCAGGATCCGCCGGCCGACCAGGACCCTCGCCGGGCGCCTGGCGATCGGCGGGCGGCTGGAGATCGGCGCCAGGCGAGGTACCGCCCGGAGCGCCCGCCGGCGCGCTGGGGACGACCGGGGCGCCGCCGGGTGCGCCCATCGCCGCGAGCAGGGCGTTTGCCGAGTCGAGCCGCTCCACGTCGAAGAGCGCGGCGGCCGCGGCGAGCAGTGCCTCGCCCGAGATCCCGTCCCGCACCACCCGGTGGGTGGGCAGCACCGCGAGCGGCTGGTCGGTGGGCAACAGCAGCGCCAGCAGGTAGTCGAACGGCGCGGGCTCGTCGAGCGCGCGATCGCGGTGCCGCTCGTCCCGGTATCGGAGCGCCGTCTCGTAGCGATGGTGGCCGTCGGCGATGGTCAGCGGCCCCGCCGATCCGGCGCGGAGGAGCGCCTGGGCAAGGGGCCCGAGCTCGGGATCCTCGGCCGGCAGCTGCCAGACGCGGTGGCGGACGCCGTCGTCGTCCGTCAGGTCGACCTGGGCGTCGCCCCGGCAGATGACGTCGAGGACGTGGAGAGCCGCCCCGTCCGGGTCCTCGAACAGCAGGACCACCGGGCTCGCGTTCGTGCCCGTCGCGCGCAGGAGCCGGTAACGGTCCTCCTTGGGCCCGCTGAGGGTCCGCTCGTGGGGCAGGATGCCCGAGGCCTGGCCTGGCTCCTCCACGCGCAGGCGGGCGAAGAAGCCGCGCTGCGCGCGGTGCTCGGACGTGCCGGGCACCACGTACGCCTGCTCGTAGACGTACACGGACGGCTGACGATCCTTGCGCAGTGTCCCATCCGAGCGCCACGCCGCGAGGTCCCGCGCCGCCCGCCGGTAGCGCTCGTCCGGCGGGTCGCCCGGCTCGTCGAGGGGCAGGTCCAGGCGCACCACGTTGCGCGGGTGCCGACGCGCGAGCGCCACCTGCCGGTCCGCCGAGATCACGTCGTACGGCGGGCTCACGAGGTCGCGCGGATCCCCGGCGTCCGGGTCATACCGGAGCGCGCGGAAGGGTCGGAGTTCGGGCACGGCAAGCCATGGTACGACACGCACCGGGAACCCCGCCGCGCGGCGGAGGCGGCCACGGCGACCGGCCCGGGTGGTAGGCTCGGGCGATGGACGAGCGCGCTCAGGAACAGCGGCACGCCCCAAGCCCGCAGGCGCTCCTGCTGGCACTCCGCCGTGCGGGCCCGCTGAGCCCCGACGGACTCGCCGCCCAGTTCCGGATGAGTCGCACGGCGGTCCTGCAGCAGCTCCGCGCCCTCGCGGCGCAGGGCCTCGTCGAGCGACGCAGCCTGCGCCACGGGGTCGGCCGGCCGCGCCATCTCTACGACGTCACGGATCGCGCCCAGCCGCTCCTCCCGGCCAGCTACGATCGTCTCGCGGTCACCCTGCTGGGTGCGGTGCGGGACGTGGGCGGCACCGATCTCGTCTCCCGGGT
>JAKAHX010000319.1 GCA_021814735.1 Chloroflexota bacterium
CGTGCGCGAGGCGATGCTCCGACAGATCGGGGCACCCGACGTGGATTCGCTCTACGCCGACATCCCGGCCTAGCTGCGGCTGGACCGTCCGCTGGCCCTCCCCGAGCCGCTCACCGCGGAGCACGACCTCCGGCGGCACGTGGAGGGGCTGCTCGCCCGCAACACCAGCACCGCGGATGCCCTGAGCTTCCTGGGAGCCGGTTGCTACCCGCACGTGGTGCCCGCCGTCTGCGACGAGATCAACGCCCGCTCCGAGTTCCTCACCGCCTACGGCGGCGAGCCGTACGAGGACCATGGGCGGTTCCAGGCGCTCTTCGAGTACGCCTCGATGATGGGTGAGCTGCTCGGGATGGACGTGGTGAGCATCCCGACCTTCGACGGCGCCCAGGCCTCCGCCACCGCGCTCCGGATGGCCGGTCGGATCACCGGACGGGGCCGAGTCCTGGTGCCGGGGACGACCAGCCCGCAGCGGCGGTCCGTGATCGACAACTACGTCCGCGGGGCGCTCGAGGTGGTGCCCGTGGCGTACGAGCGGGACAGCGGGCTGCTGGACCTGGCGGACCTGCGCGCGAAGCTCACCCCCGACACGGCAGCGGTCCTCGTGGAGAACCCCACCTTCCTGGGGATCATCGAAGAGCAAGCCCCCGCGATCGCCGAGCTGGCCCACGCGCGCGGAGCCCTCGCCGTGGCCTGCGTGGATCCCTCCTCGCTCGGCGTGCTTGAGGCGCCGGGAAGCTGCGGGTTCGACATCGCCTGCGGCGACCTGCAGCCACTCGGGATCCACATGTACTTCGGCGGCGGGCACGGCGGGTTCATCGCCACGCCCGACGAGCCCCGGTTCGTGGCCGAGTACCCCTCCCGGCTCTTCGGGCTCACCGATACCGCCGTGGAAGGCGAGTACGGCTTCGGGGACGTGGCCTGGGAGCGCACCAGCTTCCACGGACGCGAGGAGGGGAAGGAGTTCGTCGGCACGGCAGCCGCCCTGTGGGGGATCACGGCCGGCGTCTACCTGGCCCTGATGGGCCCGCAGGGAATGGCCGAGCTTGGCGAGACCTGCATGCGGCTCGCCCGGTACGCGGCGGGACGCCTGGGATCGCTCCCCGGCGTGCGGTCACCGCGCCTCTCGGGCATCCCGTTCAAGGAGTTCGCGGTGGACTTCTCGGGAACCGGCCGCACCGTGCAGGAGATCAACGCGGCGCTCCTGGAGCGCGGGATCTTCGGTGGAGCGGACCTCTCCGAGTCGTTCCCGGCGCTGGGGCAGTCGGCGCTCTACTGCGTGACCGAGGCGCACACGCGCGCCGACATCGACCGGCTGATCGACACGCTGGCGGAGGTGCTGCGGTGACTGGCGGAGGTGCTGCGGTGAATCGGGAGGATGCCCCGATGGGCGCTGGCCACACTTCGTCCGCCGCGCCCGGCAGCATGCGCCGCTTCCATGCGGCACGCTGGGACGAACCGGTGATCTTCGAGCTCTCCGTGCCGGGGGCGCGTGGCGTGCTGCCGCCGCGCCCGGACCGGGAGGTGCCCGAGCTGACCCCGGACGAACGGGTCCCGGAGGCGATCCGCCGCCGGATTCCTCCCGCCCTCCCCGAGCTGTCGCAGCAGGCGGTGCTTCGCCACTACCTGCGGCTCTCGCAGGAGACGCTCGGCGCGGACGTCAACATCGACGTCGGCCAGGGCACCTGCACCATGAAGTACAGCCCCAAGGTCAACGAGCAGCTCGCCCGGAGCCCGCGCCTGGCCGAGCTGCACCCGCTGCAGGATGAGCGGACCGTGCAGGGGATCCTGGAGGTCATGTACCGGCTGGACCTGCTCCTGCGGGAGATCAGCGGGATGGATGCCTTCACGCTGCAGCCCGGGAGCGGATCGCAGGCGATCTTCGCTGCCGCAGCGATGCTGCGGGCCTGGCACGCGTCGCGGGGCGAGTTCCCGGCCCGTGACGAGATCGTCACCACGATCTTCTCGCACCCCTCGGACGCGGCGGCGGCGCACGTGGCCGGGTTCCGCATCGTCACCCTGCGCCCCGGGCCGAACGGGTACCCGGAACTGGAGGAGCTCCGGGCGGTGCTGGGTCCGCGCACAGCCGGCCTGTTCATCACGAACCCGGAGGACACCGGGATCTTCAACCCGCGCATCGCCGAGTTCACCGCCGCCGTCCACGAGGCGGGCGGCCTGTGCGTCTACGACCAGGCGAACGCCAACGGGCTCCTGGGGATCACCCGCGCGCGGGAGGCCGGCTTCGACGCCTGTTTCTTCAACCTGCACAAGACCTTCTCCACCCCTCACGGCTCGGGCGGCCCGGCCTGCGGCGCGCTGGGCGTCCGCGCGCACCTCGCGCCCTTCCTGCCCTCGCCGGTGGTCACCTTCGACGGGACCGCCTACCACCTCGAGCGGGATCGGCCGGACAGCATCGGCAAGGTCCGGACCTGGTACGGGGTGCCGGAGGTCCACCTGCGCGCCTACGCCTGGATCATGAGCCTCGGCGCCGCCGGCCTCCGCTCGGTGGCCGAGTCGGCCGTGCTCGCCAACAACTACCTGCTCGAGCGCGTCCGGCGGATCCGCGGCGTGGCGGTGCCGTGGCCGGACCGCCGGCGCCTGGAGCAGGTCCGCTACAGTCTTGAGTTGGGCAACGGATGGCCGACTTCGGCCTCCACTACTGGACCAGCCACCACCCCTGGCTCGTGCCGGAGCCCTTCACGCTGGAGCCGACCGAGTCGTACGCGCCCGGCGAGCTCGACGAGTACGCGGCCGCCCTCGAGCGCGTGGCCCAGGAGGCGTACGAGGACCCGGAGCGCGTGCGAACCGCGCCGCACGCGAGCGTGGTACACCGGCACGACCACGGCCCGCTGGACGACCCGGCACGGTGGGCGATGACCTGGCGCGCGTACCTGCGCAAGCGGCGCGGGCAACCGGACGGGGCGTGAACGGCGTCGGGCCGCGCCCCGGGGGACCCTACTCCCCCAGCCACTCCGAGAGGTCGACCGGTCGCAGCCTGGGACTGAGGGTCACGCCCGGGATCCGCCCCCGCTTGGCGATCGGCTTCCCGTCGATCTCCTTGAGATCGCCGGGGAAGTCGATGGGGCTCGCCCCGCTGA
>JAKAHX010000320.1 GCA_021814735.1 Chloroflexota bacterium
TGCCCCGCGGCCCCGGCGCGCGGCCGGCGAGCGGTCGCCGGGCGCGCTCGGCGACGGTCAGTGCAACCAGGCCGCGCCGGGCCAGGCGGAGCACCGAGGCGGCCCCGTGCTCCGCCGCCACCCGGGCAGCGGGGATCGTCTCGCCCTCGGGAAGCGCGGCGAGGGTGCGGAGCACCTCTCGCTGCCGGGGACCGAGCCGGCGGTAGGTCACGGGGCCAGCGACCGGTCCGCCGACGGGCCCGGCGCCCTCCTCCCCGGGACCGGTTGGCGCCGCCGACGGCGCCCGCTCGGCCGCCAGCAGGGACCTTCCTGCGGACGAGAGCGCGATCCGGCGTTCCAGGGTGGGGCCGCCCGCGGCCGCCGACAGCCGCCACTCCAGCCGCAGCTGCCCCGCGGCCTCGAGTGCGCGGAGCTCCCGCAGCAAGGTCGCGCGCGAGCCGCGCCACGGCAGCGACCGCACCGCGACGCCGCCCGGCCCCGCCACGCGAAGGCGCTCGAGCACGGCGAGCGTGGGGCCCGTGGGATCCGCGGGCGGGCCGGTCTCGGCGGTCGCCCACGGGGCCGTGCACGCCGCGCCTGCCCCCGTCGAGCCGCCCGCCCCATCGCCGCGCACGGACGCAGCGGCGGCGGCGTCGGCCGCCAGGGCCACCAGCTCGAGGCGCTCCAGCAGCCCTGGCGGGAGCGCCGCGCGCACCACGAGCGCGAGTGGCGCGAGGTAGTGCCGCGCGATGGACCGGACCAGGTCCAGCTGGAGCGGCGGCAGCAGCGGCCCATCCGAGCGAACCCGTGCCGAGATCGGCCGCGGCACGACACCCGCCGGTGGCACGGCGTCGCCAAGGATCACGCCGATCGCCTGGCGCCGCCCGAACGCCACGATGACCGCCTCGCCGGCCGCGACGTCCCCCAGGTCGGGTGGCACGCGGTACGCGTACGGCCGCTCTCCCGCCTCGCCCGCGACGTCCACCGCCACCTCGACCACCCTGCCGGGGTCATCCACGGGCCCGGGCGGCGCGTGCCCGCTTGCAGGCGGTGCCGAACCGGCGTCCACCCCTCAGAGCTCGACGCGCCGGTCCGGCTGGCGCGCCCGCTCCTCCTCGATGATCTCCGCGACGCGCGCGGCCGTCCGCTCCGCCTGCCCGGTCTCGTTGACCACCACGTGGTCGTAGTCGCCCTGGCGCGCCAGCTCGATCGCGGCGTCGCGCTGGCGGACCTCCAGCTGGTCGGCGGTCTCGGTCGCGCGCGCACGCAGCCGCTCGAAGAGCGTCTCCAGCGACGGCGGGACCAGGAAGATCAGCAACGCGTCGGGGACGCGTTGCTTCACCACCTGGGCCCCCTGCACGTCGATCTTGAGGATGGCGTGGTGCCCCTGCTCCAGGGCCCGGCACACCGCCGGCCGGGGCGTGCCATACCAGTGCGACCCGTGGACCTGGTTCGCCTCCAGGAACTCGCCCGCCTCACGCAGGGCCAGGAACTCCTCCTCGGGCAGGAACCGGTAGTGCACACCGTCACACTCGCCGGGCCGCGGGGCGCGCGTGGTGCAGGTGACGATGAAGTCGTAGTCGGGCCGGTTGTACGCCCGTTTGAGCACGTCGATGATGGTGTCCTTCCCCACCCCGGACGGGCCCGAGATGATGACGACCATGGCGCCCGGAGCGCCCCGGCACGGCGTCATGGATGGGCGGCCCCCACGGCCGATCGCAGGCCCGCCAGGACCGCCTCCAGGTCGTCGGGCAGCTCCGCCGTCGCGCGGATCACCCGGTCCCCGGAGGGAGCCTCCAGCTCGAGCTGCCACGCGTGCAGGAAGAGCCGCGCGAGCCCGGCGGGGCCCCGGCGGGCATCGCCGGTCGCGTACACCGGATCGCCGGCGACGGGGTGCCCGATGAACGCGAGATGCACGCGGACCTGGTGGGTCCGCCCGGTGACCAGCCCCACCTCCAGCAGCGACCAGCCCGCGAACCGCTCGCGGACGCGATACGTCGTGACGGCCGGCCGCCCGTCCGGCACCACGGCCATGCGCGTCCGGTGACGCGGGTCCCGTCCGATGGGAGCCTCGATGCGCCCCACCGCGGCAGGCGGCTCCCCTGCGACCAGGGCGAGGTACGTCTTGCGGACGCGGCGGGCCTTGAGCTGCGCCATCAGGCTAGCCTGTGCCCGGTCGTTGCGTGCCACCATCAGGAGCCCGCTGGTGTCGCGGTCCAGCCGGTGGACGATCCCGGGCCGCGCCACCCCGGCGATCCCCCCGAACTCGCCGGGGCCCCCGAGCGCGAGCAGTGCGTTCACCAGGGTGCCGCCGGCATGTCCCGGCGCCGGATGCGTGACCATCCCGGCCGGCTTGTCCACGATCAGGAGGTCGTCGTCCTCGTACACCACCCGCAGGGGGATCGCCTCGGGCGCCACGTCCGGCGGGCGAACGTCCGGCACGTCGAGCTCGAGCCCGTCACCCGCCGAGAGCGGCACGTTGGCCTTGATCGGCCGCCCGTCCCGCGTGAGTCGGCCCTCGCGGATCAGTCGCTGCACGTGCGCCCGCGACATCCCGGTGGCATCCGCCACGAACCGGTCGGCCCGGAGCCCATCCGCTCCGGCGGGCACCGCGAGGCTGACCCGGCCAGGCACTCAGACCGGCCGCCCGTCGGCGCGCGATCCCGGGGCCTCCGCCCCGCCGGCGTCGCGATCGCCCGGGGCCTCGCCGACGCTCGGACCGGGCCGTGCCTCGGAGCCGGAGGCGTCGGTCGACGCTCGCCCGTCCCGCGACCCCGGCCGCGCGCCCGCGTCGGCGGTCCCGCCCGCCTCCCCCACCAGCCCGGCCAGCAGGAGCATCACGATGGAGACGCTGATCGCTGCGTCGGCCACGTTGAACGTGTACCAGCGCCAGGTGCCGATGCCCATGTCCACGAAGTCGATCACGTACCCCAGCCGCACCCGGTCGATCAGGTTCCCCGTCGCGCCGCCCAGCAGGAGCCCCAGCGCGATGGTGACCCACCAGGACGTGCGACCGCCCCGTGCCACCTCGAACCAGATGATCACCGCGATGGCGATGAGGCTCCCGATCGCGAAGATCGATGCGCTCGAGCCGAAGAGGCTGAAGATCGCGCCGT
>JAKAHX010000321.1 GCA_021814735.1 Chloroflexota bacterium
TGCCGTCCCCGCCGGTCGGGGCGCCGGCGTCCCGCCCCGGGAGCGGCGGATCAGCGCCGATCTCACCGGAGTGCCTCCAGCGGCTCCGGGCGGCCATGGAAGTACCCCTGGCCGAAGTCGACGCCGAGGCTGGCGAGGCTCCTCGCCTCGGCCTCGGTCTCCACGCCCTCGCCGATCAGGCGGCACCCGGCGGTCCGGGCGAACTGGCGCATGGCCGTCACCATGGCCTGTCGCCCGAGGTCGGCATTGACCCCGCGGACCAGCCCCAGGTCGAGCTTCACGAAATCCGGCCGCAGTTCCACGATGTGGGCGAAGTTCGCGATGCCCGCCCCCGCGTCGTCGACGGCGGTTCGGACCGAGCTGCCGAGCCGTGCCAGCGCGTCGCGGAGCGCGTGGTAGTCGGCGACCGTGTCGTGCTCGGTGATCTCGATGATCACGGGCCGGTCCGCCCGCTCCAGCACCGCGCGCACCCGGTCGGGCATGGCGAGCAGGCGGGGGGAGGCGTTCAGGTCGAGCCAACGGCCGGCCGGCAGCCCGCGCGCCACCTCGATCGCGCTCTCCATGGTCGCCAGCTCGAGGTCCGGCCCGAGATCCACGGACCAGGCGTCCGCGAAGCGGTGGTCCGGGCGCGTGCCGTCCGAGAAGCGTGTCAACGCCTCGTACCCCACGATGGACCCGTCCGCGAGGTCGACGATGGGCTGGAAGACCGGGCGGTACGTCCGACCGGCGATGATGCCGGCGATCTGCGCGTGCAACCGCGACCGACGGTGATCGCCCTCCAGGTCGCGCGCGAGGAGCGCGCTGGCGGTGGCGGCGAACTCGCCGACGGCCGGCAGCTGGCTGACCAGGTGCCGCGCGTACGCCTCGTCCCGGGTCCCGGCCGCGACCAGGCCCAGGAGCCCTTCCCCGTTGCGGATCGGCGCATACGCATTGGCCCGCACGCCGATCGACGCCATCGCCGCGCCGTACGCGCCGTCCGCCGCGCGGGGCTGGAACGCTTCGGCCCAGGGCCCCAGTGCAGCCCGCTCGTGCAGGTAGGCGGCCCGGCTCGGCGGCAGTTCCTGGCCGGCCACCAGCGGGAAGCCAGCCGGCGCGACCACGCCGAGCGCCAGGGCATGCGTCGGGTCCTGGAAGTTGATGATCGCCGCGACGTCCACCCCGGGCAGGCTCGAGAGCGCGCTGCAGATGTCGGCGGCCGTCTCCGCCGCACTCGGCTTCGGCTGGAGCCTGGCCAGGGCGGCGGCCACCTGGGCACGCTCCCGGAACTCGCTGGCCAGGCTGGAGCGCGCCGCCTGCAGGGCGGTCACGTCCCGTTGCACACCGATATAGCCGCCGACCGTGCCCCCCGCGTCGCGTATCGGCGAGATCGTCGCCTCGACCTGGTACAGGCTTCCGTCCGCCCGCCGGTTGATGAACCTGCCGCTCCACGCCAGGCCGCGCGTCAGGTGCCCCCACAGCGCCCGGTAGAAGGCGTCCGACTGGCGGCCGCTCTTGAGGATCCGAGGGTTCTGCCCCGTCACCGCGTCGCGTGGATAGCCCGACATCTGCTCGAAGGCCGGGTTGACGTACTCGATCGTGCCCGCCAGGTCGGTGATGAGCACGGCGTCCGACGTCTGCTCGACGGCGGTGGCGAGGCGGTTCCGCTCTGCCTCTGCCGCCACCCGCTCGGTGACGTCCTCGATGGTGCCGATCATGCGGACCGGGGCGCCGTCGGGGTCGCGCAGGACCTCGCAGGCCTCGTGCACCAGCCGCACGCCGCCGTCCGGGCGCACGATCCGGAATGCCAGCTCGGGAGGACCATCGCCCCGCAGCACGGCCTGCTCGGCCTCCTGCAGGCGGTCCCGGTCTTCCGGGTGCACGTAGGCGAGGAAGGCCGGCGCGTTCGCGGAGATCGTGCCCGGCTGCACACCCAGGATCCGGTGGAGCTCCGCCGACCGCTGCACCGTGCCGGTCGCGAGCTCCCAGTCCCAGCTGCCGATGTGGGCGATCCGCTGCGCCTCGGCAAGGTTGCGCTCGCTGAGCTGCAGCCGCCGGTGGAGCTCGCGGAGCTCGGTGACGTCGGTGAAGAAGGCGACGTTGACGAGCAGGCCGTCGACGACGGTGCAGGACGACCGGATGTCCGCCAGGATCACGGTCCCGTCCTTGCGCCGGCAGGGGATCGCGTGTGCCTCGGCGATCTGCTCGGTGCCGACCGAGGCGAACCGCTCGAGGACCTCCGGCATGGCTTCGGGTGGATGGAGGTCCTCCAGCCGCATCGCGAGCAGCTCCTCGCGCGTGTAGCCCAGCAGGGCGCAGGCCGCCCGGTTGACCCACCGGTACCGGTGGGTCGTCTGTTCGGCGATCAGGATCGCCTCGGCGGTTCCCTCGAAGATCGCCGCGTACCGTGCCTCGGATGCCGCCAGCGCCGCCTGGGCTGCCAGCTGGTCGGTGATGTCCGCGATGGTGCCGACCATGCGCACCGGCCGCCCGGCGTCGTCGGTGACGAGCGAGCCCCGCCCGTGCACCCAGCGCTCCATCCCGTCGGAACGGCGCACGATGCGGTACGGGCGGTCGAACGCGTGGCCGCGCCGGACCACCTCCTCGGCGAAGTGGGCGTACGTCGCCTCGCGGTCATCCGGGTGGATCAGGGAGACCCAGCCATCGATCGTGCGCTCGAACGTGCCGTCGATCCCGAGGATCGCGTCGAGTCCCCGGGAACTCACCCAGCGCCCGCTGACCAGGTCGGCGACGTAGGACCCGATGCCCGCGACCGCCTCGATCTCGTCCAGACCGATCGCCGCTGGTTCGGTCGTCGGTGGTGTGCTGTCCGATGCTGGAGCCGCCCGGCGCCGGCCGGCTCGCGTGTCTCCCATCGCGAGGTTCCCTGCTCACCCCGTCGGACGGTCCGCGAGCTGCCTGCGGGACGCTGGTCGCCAGGGCAGTGCCTTCGCCGGCACCGTCGCTAGCGTCCCACCCGGGGGTCGGCGGCGGCCATCCCACGATCGGCCGGGCGGCGGGACGACGAAGGTCCCACCGGCGTGCCGCGGACGGCGGCTCAGCGCGCGACCGACAGCGGCCGACGCGCGGGTCCGG
>JAKAHX010000013.1:0-4506 GCA_021814735.1 Chloroflexota bacterium
CACCACTCCGCGGCCCAGGCCGGTGAGCGCGGCGAGCTCTGCCCGTGATCGGCCGCGACCGAGCCGCACGTCGTCGAGGACGCGGACGAGAGCGTCGAGCGAGTCGTCCGCGGGGGCCGGGCGGGTGCGTCCGCCGGAAGTCGGCGTGGATAGCGGTCGGTCCGCGGAGAAGTCGGGCATGCGGCGCACCGCGGGATGATACGCGAGATCTGCAACGCCCACACTGCCCTTTTGCACTTGACAGGCGGAAGTAGCATCCCGGTCAGACGAAGTTGCAGTGCTGCACCTCAGAGACGCACGACAGGACAACGGCGTCGGCGCGCAACAACGCAAAGCCATCTAGATGGGTTGTCCACCGCGAGCTGGCAAGTCGGAGCCGACGACGTGGAAACCGGGCGACACGGTCGAGCAGCGGGGAACAGGAGGAGGCGGCTCGAGCCATGTATCCCACTCGCGACATCGCTTGCGCCGTCATCGGGACTGGCTTCATCGGGACGGTCCACGTCGAGGCCTTGCGACGCATCGGTGTCCCCGTGCTTGGCATCTTGGAGGACACCCCTGAACACGGCGCGGCGCGCGCTGCCGAACTGGGGGTGCCCCGTGCCTACGCCTCGCTGGAGGAGCTGCTGACCGACGAGCGCGTGCGGGCTGTCCACGTCACCTCGCCGAACCACCTCCACTACCGTCAGGTAGTGGAGATCCTCTCCGCGGGCCGGCACGTGGTCTGCGAGAAACCGCTCGCCATGACCTCCACGGAGTCGGCCGACCTGGTCGCGCGGGCGGCGTCCAGCGGCCTGGTGAACGCCGTCAACTTCAACATCCGGTTCTACCCGCTCAACCAGCACCTCGCTGCCGAGATCGCAGCCGGGGCACTCGGCACGGTCCGACTCGTGACCGGCCACTACCTCCAGGACTGGCTCGCCCTCGAGACTGACTGGAACTGGCGGCTCGAGCCGGAACGTGGCGGTGCGCTGCGGGCGGTCGGCGACATCGGGTCGCATTTCCTCGACCTGGTGACGTACCTGACCGGGCATCGCGTCGTCTCCGTCATGGCGGACCTGGCAACGTTCATTCCCGTCCGTCACGAGCCCGCGGGCCGCGTATTGACGTTCGCGAACGATCGGGCGGCGCAGACGGTCGCCCGTGAGGTCACCACCGAGGACGCGGCAACGATCCTGCTGCACTTCGACAACGGGGCCCGGGGACTGGTTGCGATCTCTCAAGTGAGCCATGGACGGAAGAACTCGCTGGGGTACGAGATCGACGGGTCGGCGGCGGCTGCAGCGTGGGAGTCCGAGCAGCCAGATCAGCTGTGGATCGGGCACCGTCAGCGGGCCAACGAGATCCTGATGCGAAACCCGGCGCTGATGAACGAGGCAGGACGTGCGGCAGCGCGATTGCCAGGGGGACATGTCGAGGGGTTCGGTGACACGTTCGCCGCCCATTTCACGGCGATCTACGCGGACATCGCCGCCGGCGGACCGTCCGAGCGTCCCGCGTACGCCACCTTTGCCGACGGACACGACGAGATGCTCGTGGGCGACGCGGTCGCCGAGAGCGCACGCTCGGGTCGCTGGGCGGACGTGCGACGAGGCGGCGCGTCGGGCGTCCGCGAGGCGGCGGCATCCGCGATGCAGGAGGGAGGAAACTCGTGAAGCTGGGACTCCTGACCGCTCCGTTTCCGCAGACCCCGCTGATGGACGTCGCCGACTGGGCCGCGTCAAATGGCTTCGAGGCCCTGGAGGTGTGCTGCTGGCCGCCCAGCGAGGGGCCACAGCGCCGGTACGCAGGCGTGTGCCACGTGGACGTGACGAGGCTCTCTGCCGGCCAAGCCGGCGACATCATCGGAGAACTCGCCGCCAAGCATCTCGCGATCAGCGGCCTCGGCTACTACCCCAATCCTCTCCACCCGGATCCCGTCCATCGTGCGGCGGTGGCGGATCACCTCCGGAAGGTGATCGACGCGGCGGCGCTCATGGGCGTTCCGCTGGTGAACACGTTCATCGGGGCGGATAGCGCGAAGACCCAGGATCAGAACTGGGAGATGGCCCTGACAGTCTGGCCGGACCTGGTTCGGTACGCGGCAGACCGGGGCGTTCGGATCGCCATCGAGAACTGCCCGATGATCTTCAGCTACGACGAGTGGCCCAGCGGGCACAACTTGGCCTACTCGCCGCGGATCTGGCGCCGCATGTTCGAGACGCTGGGCGAGCAGATCGGGCTCAACCTCGATCCCTCGCACCTGGTCTGGCAGATGATCGACATCGAGCGTGTGGTCCGCGAGTTTGGGCCGCGGATCTGGCACGTCCACGCAAAGGATCTCCAGATCGACCGCGAAGGCCTGTACGAGCACGGGATCCTCTCACTCGGAATGGGCTGGCAGGTGCCCCGCCTGCCGGGGCTCGGCGACGTCCCATGGTCCCGCTTCCTCTCCGCGCTGTACCGGTCCGGCTACGACGGCGTGGTCTGCGTCGAGCACGAGGACCGCTCGTTCGAGGGATCCGAGGAACTCGTCAAGCGTGGCTTCCTGCTGGCCCGTGACGTGCTCCGGCCATGGGTCGTGTGAGCGGCGCAGAGGACGATGGACATGAGGGCGTGATGACATTCACGGTTGAGCAGCTGTCCTACCGGGACGTTGCCAAGACAATCGACCACTCCCTGCTCCGTCCCGAGCTAGATGACGCGTTCATCGAGGCAGGGTGCCGGCTGGCGGCCGAGTACGACGTGGCCTCCGTGTGTTGCCGCCCGGCGGACATCAGGCGTGCGGCAGGGCTCCTCGCCGGCTCCGACGTCGCTGTCGGCGCGACGATCGGGTTTCCCCACGGCAACCATCTGACTGCCACGAAGGTCTTCGAGGCCGGGCAGGCCTTGACCGACGGCGCAGTCGAGCTCGACATGGTGCTCCAGATCGGCGCCCTGAAGTCCGGACGCGATGCGGACGTGCAGGCCGACATCGAGGCGGTCGTCCGCCTTGCCCACGACGCCGGAGCTCTCGTGAAGGTCATCCTCGAGAACGCGTACCTCACCGACGACGAGAAGGTGCGCGCCTGCCAGCTCTCGGAGGCCGCCGGAGCCGACTTCGTCAAGACGTCCACCGGGTTCGCCCCCGGCGGCGCAACGCACGAGGACATCATCCTGATGCGGCGTTCGGTGTCGCCGAGGGTGCGGATCAAGGCGGCTGGAGGTGTCCGGACGCTGGACGCGCTGCTGGCCGTGCTGGAACTCGGTGTGACCAGGGTGGGTGCCACGCAGACCAAGTCCATCCTCGACGACTTCCGGGCGCGGAAGGCGGGGCACCCGGCCGGGCCCGCGATCGCGCAGTCGGACGGCGGGACGTACTGATGACGTCGGCATCCTGGCTGGGAGCGGCCGTGGCGTTGCTCGAGCGCGTCGAGACAACTCAGGCGGCGGCGATCGAGCAGGCCAGTCGGTGGTGTGCGGATGCGATCGAAAGCGACGGGTTGGTGCACCTGTTCGGCACCGGCCATTCGAGGATCCCGGTCGAGGAGATGTTCCCCCGGTACGGCTCGTACCCGGGGTTCAATCCGATCGTGGAGCTGTCGATGACGTTCCACACGCAGGTGGTGGGGGCGAACGGTCAGCGGCAGGCGATGTTCATCGAGCGTGTACCCGGCCTCGCCGAGGTGATCCTCTCCAACTTCTGGTTCGGTCCCCGCGACGTGATGGTCGTCTTCTCGGCCAGCGGCCTCTCTGCTGTCCCGGTCGAAATGGCCCGGGGAGCCCGGCGCCGGGGGCTGCGGGTGATCGCGGTGACATCGGTCGCGCAATCCATGACCGAGGAACCGGACCCTCGCGTCGGCGCCCGGCTCATGGACGAGGCCGACCTGGTGATCGACCTCTGCACGCCACCCGCGGATGCCCTGGTGACGGTGGACGGCCTGGACACGCCGGTGGGACCCGGCTCCACGTTGGCCGCCGTCGCGATTGTCAACGCCATGAAGGTGCGCGTGGCCGAGTTGCTCACCCAGCGCGGTGCGATGCCACCAGTGATCTCGCGAGCGGTCGTCACCGGCCGCGAGCGTTCCGCCGAACTGTTCGACGCCGCCTACCGTGAGCACGCCCGCCGTGCGGCCCGCGTCCTCGCGCGACAGCAGGTGGCGGACGCCGCTCCTGTCAGTTTCTCAGCCGCAATTGGCATTGCCGGGCCGGATCCCGACGGCGAGACTGGGGGCATCGTGCGCTCATCAGCCAGTCGTCACAACGAGGAGGTGGAGAAGCCGACGACCGACTGACCACGCATGTGGCGACCAATGGCGACAGGGGTCCCAGTGGGGGGAGCAGGAAGAACGGAGAGAGGATCCGCTTCATGAACAGAGACCTATTGGTACGCAGGCTGGCCGCGGTGGTCGCGGTCACCTCCATCATCGGGGCCTGCTCCGCGGGCGCGACAACGGCCCCGGCGTCGTCCGCAGCGCCGGCATCGGCCGCAGCGCCGGCATCGGCCGCAGCGCCGGCATCGGCCGCAGCGCCGGCATCGGCCGCAGC